>CAMOQI010000127.1 GCA_946622835.1 uncultured Candidatus Melainabacteria bacterium | reverse complement strand
ATTGGTGAAGATATTACAAAAATTGCCCTTGTCATATCAATTAAATTTGTGTTATCATAAAATTGTTATTAAAAAGGAATAAGCATGAGTTTAACAGTATATTTAGGGATAGATGTAGGTTCGGTCACAACAAAATTAGCACTTGTTGATGAAACGGGAAAATATGTAGACAGCATTATGCTAAAAACAGCAGGGAAGCCTGTTTTAGCAGTACAGACGGGTTTGCAAAATTTGTATAATCAAAAATTGACCGAATATGATGTAAAAGGGGTAGGCACAACAGGTTCAGGACGCGCTTTGGCAGGTTCTTTGGTGGGAGCTGATGTTGTAAAAAACGAGATTACGGCGCATGCTGTTGCGGCAAGCATAAATATCCCCGGAGTTCAAACTATTCTGGAAATTGGCGGCCAAGACAGTAAAATAATTATTTTAAGAGACGGAATTGTTACGGATTTTGCAATGAATACGGTTTGTGCAGCAGGTACCGGAAGCTTTTTGGATCATCAGGCGCAAAGACTTAATGTCCCAATTGAAGAGTTTGGTCCAACCGCTTTAAAATCAACAAATCCCGCAAGAATTGCAGGCAGATGCGGCGTGTTTGCGGAAAGCGATTTAATCCATAAGCAACAATTGGGCTATCCCGTTGAAGATTTACTGTATGGATTGTGTCAAGCGCTGGTAAGAAATTATTTGAGCAACTTGGCGTTGGGAAAAGAGCTGCTGCCTGTTATATCTTTTCAAGGCGGGGTTGCCACCAATACAGGCATGGTAAAAGCCTTTGAAGAAGCCCTGAACACGGAAATTGTTGTTCCCGAAAATCATCAAACAATGGGAGCAATAGGGGCTGCGCTTTTAGCTATGGAAAATCATCAATACACCGAAGAGGCAACAAAATTCAAAGGTTGGAACGTTGCAGATATGAAATTCTCATCAATTACTTGTACTTGTACCGGATGCTCAAATAATTGCGAGGTGATTACAATTGTTGAAGGTGTTGATGAAGTTCAACACGTTGAAAAAATCAAAGATGTTAAAGGTAATATAATTGCACGTTGGGGCGGAACCTGCGGTCGTTGGGATATAAGTTAAGGAAAATTTTATATGCAGAATTTTGGACAGAACGTACAAAGAACCTCAATTTTACAAGAATTATCGAACGGTAATGCCGAATTGGGAGAAGCTGTTGCTTTGGTTTTAAATAATATGGTTGTCCAAAGCGGTATAACAAATCCAAATGCAGAACCTTTTGATGTGGTACAAAATTCTTGGCGCAAACTTGCTTCAAAACCCGACAAAACAGCCGAAGAAATAAAAGAATTGGATGCAACGTTTAAAGAAGAAGTGAAATTTCTTGCGGAATCTTATTTGCTTTTTATGGCGAAAGAAACAAAAAATCTTACGGGAAAACTTGATTATGCTCAATATGAAGCTTATATGCTGAAATATCGTTTTGGCAGATACGATGTTATGAATAAGCCGGAATATTTAAAAGAGGTTAAAATACAAATTCGCAATGCATTTGACAAACTTTCAAAACATGGTGAAAAAACAGGCGATGACTTGATTGATAAAGATGATATGGCAGCTTATATCTATGCTCTATCTACAAAAGCAAGACGTGATGATAGCGGAAACTTTATGGGGTTTGAAATAGATGGTGTTATTACGCCTGAATTGTATGCTTTATGCGACAATCAGCTATTAGCAGCGGAAGATAATTTATTTTCCGTTAAATTAAGGGTTGCTTATAATACGTTAAATAATAAATTATAAAGGTGGTAAATTATGAAAAAAATGATAGGAATATTGATTTTTATTTTGAGTTTTGGAGTGTTGCAAGGGGTGTATGCCGTTGAAGATATTGTCAGCCTTGATGATATTAAACCGCAAGTTACACAACAGGAACAATATGATGTTTCACCGATTAAAGCAGAGGTAAAATTTGATTGGGTTGATATTACCCAAGCGCAAAGAGAAGAATATATTGAAAAATACAAAAATTTATTATTTGAACAAAATACAACACCAATATATTTCACCCCCCAAGAATTCAAAAATAAATTTGAGAAATATAAAAAAGATACTAATTACAAGCACCATTATTTCCTGACAAATAATGGGGTTACAGAAGACGAAGAAGCAAAATATTGTGCATTTTATTTTAAGAAAAATACTCTTGTGATGTACGCAATTCAATATAAAAATAATCCTACAAATGCATTTTATTATTCGGCATACGGCAAATTATATTACACTGATGTAATGTCAAAAGAGTATCCGAATTTTCCTTATACTTCAATGCAATACGACAAAAAAGGCCGTCTAAAAAGCGCAATTTATTTTGTATCAAAAGATTTACAATATATGTACGGTCCTGAAAAAGAATTTCAGGGGATTTGGTACAAAGATAAAATGTATGATAAAAACGGTAAACAAACTATCACAAGAACAAATTGGTAAAATTTTTTAATAATTATTCAAAATTAATGAAATAAAGTTTTTTTTGGATATAATGTAATAAAAACTTTAGGAGGCATAATGGAAAACATTGTCACAGGATATGGAAATAATGACAGATTAGCTTCAAATCCAACACGTATAAAGGTTGTCGGAGTCGGCGGCGGCGGCGGGAATGCTGTTAACAGAATGATGAAGGCAAAACTTGCGGGTGTTGAATTTTGGCTTATGAATACGGATTTGCAAGTTCTTACTTGCAGCAGTGTTCAAAATAAGTTGCAATTAGGTTTAACTACAACCAAAGGACTTGGCTCCGGCGGGGACCCCATTACCGGAGAGAAAGCGGCAATGGAGGTTAAAGAAGATATAACAAAGGCGCTTGACGGTGCTGATATGGTATTTATCACTGCCGGAATGGGCGGCGGAACAGGAACCGGTGCTGCTCCTATTGTTGCACAGGTAGCAAAAGATTTGGGAATTTTAACTATTGCGTTTGTTACAAAACCTTTCCGCTGGGAAGGCAAAAAGCGTATGGCGCAAGCGGAAGCAGGTATTGAAAAATTAAGAAAATATGTTGATGCAATACTTGTTGTTCCAAACGATAAATTGTTACAGGTAGTAGAGCGCCAATGCGGTTTAAGAGAAGCTTTCTATGTAACAGACGAAGTATTGTATAGAGGTATACAAGGTATTTCTGATATTATCACGGTTCCGGGCGTTATAAACGTTGACTTTGCGGATGTAAGAAAAGTTGTTAAGGATTCCGGCACAGCGTTGATGGGTATTGGTAGAGCATCAGGTGAAGGAAGAGCGGTTAAAGCGGCTGAAATGGCTATTAATTCACAACTTCTTGAATCTTCAATCAACGGTGCAAGCGGTATCATTGTAAACATTACAGGCAGTGCTAATATGACATTGCATGAAATCAATGATGCGACAAACCTTATCAATAACGTTGTTAAAGATGATGCGGATATTATTATCGGTACGGCAAGAAATGATGATTTGCAAAATGCAATACAAATTACGGTTATTGCTACGGGATTTGAAGAAAGACCTGTCTTGGAAGCTCCGAGAATGTCAGCGGCAGAATATTTCAGCGGTAATAATACTTCTTCTCAGCAATCATCAAGCGATGGCTTAAGCTTTCCAAAGATGCCATCTTTGAGTTTTGATTTGCCTGATTTTATGAAAAAAGATTAGGAAAGGAAAACTTTGAAAATATAAAAAGCGGTTTTCGCGTGCGAAAACCGCTTTTTGTTTTATTGTTATTATTTATTCTTGCGGTATGTTTGAGACTCCAATACCCAATTCGGGATATTCTTTCGCATTTTGAGAGGACAATTCTACCAAATCATCTAGGGTTTTTAAGAATTCGTCTTTTTGTTTTTGAACATCAGAACCATTCGGGAGTTCTATTTTTTTCACACAGTTTGCAATTGTTTGGAACTTTGTCAGATGTTCATTCATTACACTTGTTTCTTGCAGTGCTAATTTTGTGATATTTTGTTTTGCACCCTCCATAAGTAAATATGCGAAAGCTGTTTTGGATAAATGCGAATTTTCCTCAATAACTTCTTGTATGCGGCTGTACATTTCTTTTATGACTTTATTTGATTTTTTGTAACCCGAGGTATTTATTTTTCGCATTATATTTTTCATCGCTTTATCGAGTTTTTCAGCATAGAGCGGATCGTTATCAAGATTACCCAATTTTTTTAATTCTTCTTGAATATATTGATGTTGCTTGGATGCGGCTTCAAGAATATTGCCCATTCTTATGATAAGTTTTCTGACATTATCGGGCCTGCTGCTGTTTATAATCATTTTAACCGCAGTTTCTTCAAGTCCGAATTCTTCAATAAACTTCAGAGCAGTACTTTCTTGCTCGCCAAGGATAAACGGCATAAGGATTATATTCATTGCTTTTTCAGAATCAATTTCTATGACTTTGCCATCTTTTAGTGTGATTTTAGATTTTTTAAATTCATCACGAACAAGATTTATATTTGCATCCT
>CAMOQI010000126.1 GCA_946622835.1 uncultured Candidatus Melainabacteria bacterium | reverse complement strand
GCAAGTCCCAGTAAAAATTTTTTATTAATATCCAATCTTGAATTAGGATTTATATTATCAATTTGAAATTTTCCGTTCTCATATTTAATACCAAAATTGCCGGAAGGTATGAATTGCTCCATAATTTTTGGACCGAATTTTTTGATTTCTTTATTTGATTTCACAAATTCGTTATATGCTCTGTTATAGTCTTCAACTTCCATTGAATTTTCATAACTGTTATAAGAATCAAAATATTCTCTTAATGTTTCTGCTGTTAACTTTTTGAACGGTTCAGGATACGCCTTATTTACACGCGGATGATCAACAAATCTATCAAAATATGTTGTATCATATTTAAGACCATGTTCTTTTAGATATGCGTCCAAATTATTACCTGATTTTTTGAAAATATTTGCTTCAGCCTCGCTAACCAAAAGCTGCCCTGCAGCGTTAACAAGACCGTATTGAGTATTGTACGGGCTGTATGCAGTTAGGGCATTGAATGTTAAAGGCTGGCTGACTACTCCGCCTAACATATCATAGTTAGTAAATCTATATGTAGCATTATTCAAAGCGTTAATGTAGTTCTCACTTGCTTGAGAACTTTGAGTAGCCAAACGCATCTTAGCATTATTAATCGTTTGGGATCTCAGCTCGTTATCTGCTAAGCGAGCCGTGATTGTTAATAATCGAGCTTGTGATGCTGCCATTCCCATTTTTCGCTTTGTCCTTTCGTTTCCTTAAAACTTTTCTTATTCTGTATATCGGCTTTTTTTAAGGAAACTTTAGAATTTTATAATAAATGTTAACAATTTGTTACAATTAATTTGTAAGTTAGCTTTTATTATGAAATCCTGTTTTTATAACATTTTTTCCAAAGCGTTTTTCTAAACCGTCAAAGCATTTTGTCAATTTTTCTTTTTTTCGTGTAATCTCATCATCCTCGTACAAAGACAATTGCTGAGTTCCTTGCTCTCCAATTCTATCTAAAACAATCCCTACAGCACGATACAATACGGAAGAATCATAAATATCCTCAAGCAGATCTATTGCAACTTTTGAAATCTCCAACTCAAAATCCGAGGGAGAAAGCAAAAGTTTTTTCTCAAAAAATACTCTAAAATCTTTTGTCCTAAGCATAACCCCGACTTGCGAACATTTCGTATTATAAGAACGCAATTTTCTGCAAGAAGTATGTATATGGCGATTTAATTCGTTTTTTATATAATTAATGTTGTTGGTAAAAATTCCAAACGCACGGGAATTCTGAATAGATTTCGGCACCTCCTCCGAATTAACAACCGCAGAAACAAGCTCTCCCGACAGCTCATGTTTTAATTCAATCCCATGTATTCCAATTTGTTTATCAAGCCAAGAATCGGATTTTTCGATAAGCTCACCCGCAGTTAACACTCCGGAAGATTTTAAACGTTTTGAAAGCCTTGAACCAATTCCCCAAATATCTTCAATACTTGCATAATTTAAAACCCTATGTATCTTTCTTTTTCCAATCAAAAATATACCAGAATCCGATTTTTTAGCTTTCTCAGAAGCAAATTTCGCCAAAGTTTTTGATAAACTAACCCCAACAGAAACAGGAATATCAAGCTCATTTAAAATTTTATTGCGCAAAAACATAGCAAGCCTTGCATAATTCATTTTATACAAGCGCTTCAACCCTGTAAAATCAACAAACGCTTCATCGACCGAATAAATCTGAACATAAGGACTAAAATCTTTAAGAACAGCCATAACTTGCGCTGAAACATTTGAATAATATTCATGATCCGCAACAATATAAATTCCGAGAGGATGATCCTTTTGTGCAATAAAAAGAGGTTCACCCATTTTTATCCCCATAGCTTTAGCCTCTTTGGATCTTGAAATCACACACCCTTGACTGTTTGATATAACACACACAGGTTTACCCTTCAAAGAAGGATTTCTTTTTTGCTCACAAGAAACAAAAAAAGAATCACAATCAACTAACGCTATTATCCTCTGCTTGACCATAATAACAGTATCCACCTTCTAAGCACAATAGTCAATCACAACAATACAAAATTAATATTAACAAAAGTTTAAATACTAGCAAAAAATAACTTGATGTTTTTTTACACATAGTGTATTATTAAAAAATAAAACAGGGGAAATCCAATGGAAAGCAAAAATCACTATACCTATCAAAAAAAATCAGACTTAAAAAGAATAAACATTTCACAAGTAAATTCAAAATTGCCTGACTTAAAAACTTCGAACGAATCTAAATCTGTAACGATAGGAAAATGGATTGCCAATTGGATAACATCAGCTCTAAATAATGGCGAAATAGAAGCAAACCAAATATTACCCTCAAAAGCAGATTTCGCATATATGCTTGGCGTGAGCTTAGGAACGATTCAAAATGCGATTCGCTATATTGAAGACTTAGGCTATGTCGAATCAAAACAATGTATCGGAACCCTTGTAAAAGAAAGCAAAAATTCATCTTCAACAATAAGAAAATTAACATCAAAGAGAGATAATGCCATTGAAGCAATAAAACGCTATATAATATCAAACAATTTTAAATACGGCGACACTCTGCCATCAGCTAAAACAATTTCAATGATAATAGGATTTAGCGCAAATACAACTCGCCTATCACTTGAAACTTTAGCATCCTTTGGCATTGTATCGCATAACAAAAAAAATGCCCGCGAAAGCGGTTGGATTGTAGAAAACCCTGATATTACCCTATCAGAAACAAATCCTTCTCAAAATACAAAAACTCTTGTGGACATGGTTGTGAAAGATCTGGAAAATTATATAAAAGATAATCTTAAAGTCGGAGATAATATACCATCACACGACAAACTTTCAAAAAATTTAAAAGCCAGCATAAAAACGGTTCATGATGCTTTGAAAGTTCTGATTG
This sequence comes from uncultured Candidatus Melainabacteria bacterium, assembly GCA_946622835.1. Lineage (GTDB taxonomy): Bacteria > Cyanobacteriota > Vampirovibrionia > Gastranaerophilales > Gastranaerophilaceae > Zag111. Next base: position 1,604 of record CAMOQI010000126.1, on the reverse strand, counting down.
ACAGACAAATACTACTTCCGAGAAGAGGAAGGTACGGAACAACTGTTATAAGAATTCCCGGTACTGATGAAATCAAATTAAAACCGGAAACCTCAATATTTGCATCCGCACAAGAAACAGCGTTTTATCATTACGAAAAAACTCAAAACAACCTCAAAAAAATGATTGCAAATGAATATCAAATCGGGGATAAATTGCCGTCAATAAAAGAATTGTCAGCGAAATTCGATCTTAGCCCAAATACGATAAGAAAAGCATTTCACAATCTGGCATCAGAGGGTTATCTTGTATTTTCAAGAGGTCGCTACGGCGGAACATTTGTAATAGATATCCCTGAAATTGAGGCTCAATCGTTCAAATGGTTGTCTGTTAACCCGCAATATGCAAAAGAATACAGTAACTAAACTAAATTGTTTTGTAAATAAACCTCAACACTTTTGACATGACATGATTCAATCTGCCATAATAGTCTGACAGGTAGAATTATGTACATAAAACAAATTGAAATAGATAATTTTAAATCATTTGCCAACAAATCTGAAATTCCCCTAAAAAAAGGTTTTACGACGGTTTCAGGCCCAAATGGTTCCGGAAAAAGTAATATAATAGACAGCGTAATGTTTGCGCTGGGACTTCGTACCGGAAGTGCGCTGCGTATTGAAAATTTATCCGATTTTATCACCACCTTTAACAATAAAAATGAAGCAATGGTAAAAGTAACCTTTGGTGATGTAGAAGGAGACAAAGAATTAACGGTTGCCAGACGAATAAAAAAGACAAATCAAGGATTTGCAAGTACATACTACCTTAACGATAAAACAGATACCCTTACTAATATCCGCTCAATATTAGAAAAATACAATATAACCCCAAACAGCTACAACGTCATGATGCAAGGCGATGTTAACAGTATTGTAATGTGTTCTTCAAAATCCAGACGCAGCATAATTGATGAAATCGCGGGAGTTGCTGATTTTGACAGACGTATTGATCAGGCAACAGGCGAGCTTCAAACGGTTGAGCAAAGAGTTGAAAGAGCAAGACTCATTCTGATTGAAGTTGAAAATGATACTGAACAGCTAAAAGAAGAACGAGAAATTGCTTTAAAATACAAAAAACTTCAAGAAGAAAAAAGCGGACTTGAATCTCAAATAAGTACGGTTAAATTTTTCGATCTCAAGCGCAATCTGGAGCTTGCTCATGGAAATATTTTGCAATCAAATAAAAAACTCAAAGAAGAACAAACCTTAAAGCAAGACATCGAAGAAAAAATAAAACTAATCAACGAAAAATATGAACAACTCGATGCTAAATTAAAAGAGCAAGGAGAAGAAGAACGCAATAAATTGAAAGATGCTCAAAGCAGTATTAGCGCAAATATTCAGACAAAACAAAGCGCAATAGCGTACTCTGATACCCAAATTCAAAAAGGACTGCAAGCAATTGAAAATGCCAAAAACGGAATCGAAACAAACAAGAAAAAAATTGAAGACGAAAGGCTTAATATAAAACTTGCACATGACAAAATCGAAATTATAGAAACCCAACTAAAAGAGAAAAAAGAAGAGCTTTCCAAAAAGTTGTCAGATATTTCGGGGATAAGC
>CAMOQI010000125.1 GCA_946622835.1 uncultured Candidatus Melainabacteria bacterium | reverse complement strand
TGGGAATAAGAGTCTTCAAAAATCTTCATTTGAGCAAACTGCGGAAATAATGAAAGTATTGGGAAATACTCAAAAATCTCTTGAATATTATAAAAAAGCGTTGGCAATTGCGCCTACGGATATGAAATTACGTCTGGAATATGCAAAGATTTTGGATAAAGCAGGTGAAACGGAGGAGGCTTTGTCTGAATACGGATATGTGTTGCAACGGGCAAACATTGACAATAAGGATATTTTGTATTCTTTAGAAAAAACCTTTAATAAAAAGCTTCAGGCTTTTCCTAATAATGCAAATTTAAATGCTAATATGGGGGCAGTTTTGCAAAAAGAGGGAAGATTGGATGAGGCATTATCTTATTATCAAAAATCTGAGTCTTTAGATCCTTCAAATATTAATACAAGAATAAATACCGGAACTTTGTATCAACAAAAAGGGGATTACAAAACAGCCATAAAAGCCTACGAATCAGTATTGATTTTGTATCCTGATAATGTCAATGCAAATTTGTACAGGGCTCAATGTCTTGAAAAACTGGGAGATGAAAAAGCTGCTCAAGAAGGTTTTAAAAAGGTTACGGCGCTTGATCCGAATAATGAAATGTTAAAGACATATATGCTTGATAATGCAAAAAAGACGATGTCTGTTGAGCAGTTTGTTCAATACGTGAATACAAATATGTCTGACAAAAATCCTGCGGATATCTTTTATGACTATGCTATTGATTTACATAAAAAAGAAAAGCTCGAAAATTCAATATATATGTATTATGCAGCGATAAAAGCAAGTAACGGTAAAAATTCCGAAATGTTTGTAAATTTAGCTTTAGCGCAAGCTCAAGGCGGAAAATTTGAGGATGCTATATCAACTTTAGAAAATGCGCAGAAGGGTTATCCGAGTGACTCCTCCATAAAAGATACTTTAAAAAATATTATAGCTATGAAAACGGATAATCTAATGAATAATGCAGCTGCTGCCTTTAATAATAAGGATTTTCAGGGCGCTATAAAATATTATTCGATGGTCACTCCGGCAAATCCAAACGCTATGATTGGTATTGCGAGTTCTTATCAGGAATTGGGGGATAAGGATAATGCTATAGAGTATTATAAAAAAGCATTGGAATTAAAACCGATAGATTCGGATATTGCTTATTATATTGCGTGCCTTTACGGAGAAAAAGAAGATTACGTTAGTGCAAAAGAATATTTGCAAAAGGCGGTAACTTTTAATAAAAATAATACACAAGCTGTTGAATATCTTAAATCAATTGAAGAAACTGATAATGCAAACAGGCTTTCCGCGCTTTTGGATAGTGCGATTGCTTTGTATGATGAAAATAATTACGATGAAAGTTTATCAAAGCTTAATGAATATTTGAAAAGTGATTCACAAAATGCGTATGCTCTTTACTATCGCGGTATGATTTATGACGCTAAGGAAAAACGAAATGAAGCAATTGCGGATCTTAAAAAGGCATATGAATTAAACAAGGAATTTTCTATATGTAATTATTTGATAGCTTCTGATTATGATACATTAGGAAAGTACAAAGAAGCCTATGAATATTATGATTTATATGCAAATTCCGATGTTCAGGACGATGAATACAAGCAATATGCAAAGGCGAGAGCTGAAGAACTGAAAGAGCATGCAAACCAATAGCAGTGTTATAAAATTATTAGAAAGTAAAGTTTCACTTGCTCCTATGGCAGGTATAACGGATTATGTTTTGAGATCTTTAGTTCGAGCTTATGCTCCGAGTGCTTTATTAACGACAGAGATGATAAGTTCTGAGTTTCTTGCTCAAAATGTTAAAACGGAAATAACAAAACTTGATGCTTCTCATCATCCGATAGCATGCCAAATAAGCGGGCATAAGCCTCATTTGATGGAAGCTGCCGCAAGGTATTTGAATCAGTTTGCTGATATTATTGATATTAATATGGGTTGTCCTGTTAATAAGGTTGTAAAAGGTCAAGACGGTGCGGCTTTAATGAGGAATCCAAAACTTGCCGCGGATTTGGTAAAAGCGGTTAAGGCGGGAACGGATAAGCCTGTGAGTGTGAAATTCAGGTTGGGTTATACTCAAGATGAAATGAATTATGTTGAGTTTGGTGCTCAAATGCAAAAAGCAGGCGCTGATTTTGTAACAATTCATGCAAGAACACGAAAACAGTTTTATGCCGGCAATGCAGATTGGGAAAAAATAAAGGCTTTAAAAGAGAATGTAGATGTTCCTGTATTTGCAAACGGTGATATTACCTCGGTTGAAGATGCGATAAAGTGTATGGAAATAACTAAAGCTGATGGGGTTGCAATTGGAAGAGGAGTTCTTGGTGATCCGACATTGGTTGGCAGAGTTGAACATTATTTTAAGACAGGAGAGATTGTGCAGCCGCCTTCTATTGAAGAAAAATTGTCCATGCTGCGAATTCATCTTGATGAAGAAATTAAACTTCGCGGCGAAAATGTCGGGATAAAATTTTTTAGAAAATTTTATCCTTATTATATTTCGGGTGTGCGCAATGCTTCTAAGTATCGAGGGGTTTTGGTATTAGAAGAAAACTATGACAAGATTTTGCATTACCTTGAATTGATAAAAAATGATATCGAAACTTTAAGTGTGTAGTTTAAAATGTTGATATCTTTTGAAAAACTGTTATAATGTGTTGTATGAGATACTTATTTATACTTTTGGCATTAATTGCAGTAAATTTAATATCAACTCAGCCGGCTATAAGTGAAGAGATAGAAAAAATACAGCTTGAGATGAGGGATTATGACGGGGTTACGCTTCCTGCAGGAACCTTTATTCCTGTTTTGAATACTCAGGAAATTTCAACACAAACATGCCCGGAGGGTTATAAGGTTAAATTTATTTCTACAAATGATTTGTTCCTTCATGAAACAAATGTTATACCGAGAGATACTGAGTTTTACGGATATATTGAAAAAATTAATGAACCGATTGTCGGCACAAATGCGGCAATGAGAATTAAGATTACAAAACTTGTTATGAAAGACGGTTTTGAGATTCCTATTAAGGCATACTTATATTCGTCAAATGATAATTTAATAGGAGGTGAACTTACTCCTCCTGCACAGTGGGTTAGAATGCCTCATTATCAAAGCAGATTCCAAGGTATTTCTTGGATTCATAGAGGTGCGACTTTGCAAATGCGACCCGGCGGGACTCGTATGATGGGGGTGCATACAACTGTCCCCGTTGGTGACCAACAAATAATAGTCCTTGTTGCCCCTGCGGAAATTACCCATACGGTGAACGAATATTAATTGTGATGAACAATATTTTTTACCCTTCGTTGTACAGTTAACAGATTGACAAAACTCATATCTAAGTTACAATGTAGAAAGGATATATGAGGAGGGCGTATTATTATGAAAAAATTACTGTTGATATTGACTATGACATTGATTGCAAACGTTGCTACGGCATCTCAGAATTATTCTTATCAGCAGGAATCTGCTACTCCTGTGTATAACCCACAAGCTTATCCTGCGCCAAATTATAATGTTAATGAAACAACCTTGAAAGGTCGTATAGTTACGGTTCCTGCAGGAGAAGAGTTTAGGGCTGTTTTAACTACACCTGTGAGTACTGAAACTGCTGTTTTGGGACAAACTGTTACCATGGCTCTTAATTCTGATTTCTACTATAACGGGAATCTGATTGCTCCGGCCGGAAGTTCTGTTATCGGGACTGTTGTTGAAACATCAAAGGCAAAACATGGCAGTTTGAATGGTAAGTTGTGCATTCGTTTTACAACAATTATGACTCCGAACGGTCAAAATATTCCTATATCTGCTGTTATAAAAACAGATGATGGGACCGGAGTGTTGATTGGCGGTACAAAATTGGATGTTACCAAAAATTATGCAAAGGATTTAGCTATTGGAGCAGGAGCGGGTGCTTTAGCGGGTGTTATTATTTCTCCGCTGGCGGGAGGCGCAATTGGCAGAGGTACTGCTCTTGCGACTGCGGTTGGTGCAGGCGGCGGTCTTGCTAAATCAATTTGGGATAAGGGGAGTGATGTTGAAATTCCGGTAAGTGCAATGCTTCATCTCACTTTGACTCAGCCGATTACGGTTAATCCGATTAATACACAAGATTAGAAAATCGGGTAATAATATTACGGAATTTTTAAAGTAAAATCAAATCAAATTAGAGTAATTCAGATTTGTTATCAGGGAATAAAATGTCAATATTAGGAAAGTATACAGCAGAAAATACACAACAAACACAGCAGCAATCTCAATTAAGAAAACAGTATGTCGAATATAAGATGCCTGCGGTTACTCGGGAAGATACTGAGTCAATTTCTTTAAAAAAAGGGCTTGTAATATCTTCGGCTCTTCATCCGACTGTTTTTGCTATCTGGTTTTTAGTTGTTGCAATACTTGCTTTTTTTGGAATTCATTTTAAACTTTTTGAAAAACCAAAACCAAAGGTACAAGATATTGAATTTGTATTGGTGGACAAAGAGGATACCCCAAAGGATCCAAATACTCGTTTTC
>CAMOQI010000124.1 GCA_946622835.1 uncultured Candidatus Melainabacteria bacterium | reverse complement strand
ATGCAATGGATGTTTTGGCAACCATACTGGGGGGTGGACGTTCTTCTGTTTTGAATCAGGAAATAAAAGAAAAAAAACGATTGGCCTTTTCCATCGAGGCGGGAAATACGACATATAAAGATGACGGAATATTTTATATAAGTACGAACTTTGAGCCGGAAAAATACCAAGCAGTGGAAAGTGCAATTTTTGAACAAATAAAAAAGATTCAAAAAGACGGAGTAAGTGAAGATCAATTGGATTTAGCCAAAAATATTATTGAGCGAAACACATATTATGCAAGGGAGTCGGTCACAAATATTGCAACGGAAATTGGTTATACCATGGCGTTAACAAATGATATAAAATTTTATGAAGGGTATTTAACTAATATAAAAAATGTTTCAAAAGAAATGGTTAAAAAAGTTGCAAACAAATATCTTGGCGAAGATAAAAGTGCTATATCGGTGATTTTACCGGTTGAAACAAAGGAACATCCCGTTTCGAACGTTTCACAAGAGGTATATTCAGCAGAGCTTGTCAGTCAAAATAAACAGACCCAAAAATATAAACTTTCGAATGGTGCAACTTTATTATATACCCCAAATTCAGTCAATGATATTATTGCAATAAGCATATACGCAAAAGGCGGGCAATTGGTGCAAAAAGTTCCGGGAACGGCAAAAATGGCGGCCTTGACTATGCTAAAGGGTACAAAAAATTATTCTTCCGTGGAGTTGTCACAATTGTTGGAAGATAATGGAATTGATATTACCCCCGGGGTTAGTGCGGATGCTTTTTCGATAAAGGTTCTCACGACAAAAGACGAGTATGAAAAAACTTTAGAAGTTTTGGATGAGGTTGTTAATAATGCGTTATTTGAAGATGGCGAAATTCATAAAGTAAAGTCCGATAAATTGAATGAAATAAAAAGTGATAAAGATGTTCCGTTGCAACAGGCAATTGAGCAGTACAGAGATATGATATATTACAATACTCCTTATTCTATTTCGTCCAGAGTATTGGAAAGAAATATTTCAGGTATTACAAGAGAAGACATCGTAAAGTATTACAATGATATATTTGCTGCGCAAAATCTTGTTATATCAATCAACGGAAGTGTTGATAAGGATAAAACAATTCAGGAATTAAATAAAATATTTAAGAAAAAAGAGAATTGTGTTGATTTTAATTATGCGGACTATTCATCCCAAATTTCAAAAATATCCGCACCCAAGCAAGAAACGTTAAAGATGGAAACAGAAACAGCATGGATTATTTTGGGGTGGCAGGTAAACGGAGTTATCGAAGAAAAAGATTTTGCTGCTTTGCAGGTAATTGATTCGTTGTTAGGTTCCGGGATGAGTTCGAGATTGTTTAAAGATTTACGTGAACAGCAGGGTTTGGCTTATCAATTAGGCTCTGCGTATTCTCCAAATGTCCTGAGGGGAAGTTTTTTGCTCTATATCGGAACAAATCCGCAGTCTTTGGAGCAGTCTAAAAAAGGTTTATTTGAACAAATAAAAAAATTAAAAACCGAATATGTCGGAGACAAAGAACTTGCTGATGCAAAAGGAAAGCTTTTGGGTAATTACATTATAGGTCTTGAGACAAATTTGGATAAGGCTTCAAATATCGGTTGGTATGAGGCTTCCGGCAGAGGATATGAATTTAGAGATAAATATATAAATCTGATAAACAGCGTTTCTGATGCGGATATTATAAGGGTTGCAAATAAATATTTTACGGATAATTATGTTTTATCCGTAGTAACAAAATAGCTTGTTATAGAAAATCTTTTATGCTAGCATTTATGTAAGCGGACAGTTATGAAAATATAAAAGAGGTAAATTATGCAAGCGCGCAGAGCAGCTCGGGAATTAGCATTCATTCTGTTTTCTCAGTTTGATAAGAAAATAGCAAATTATTCAAAGGATAATTTGGATGATATTATTCTAAAATCGGTGAGAATACTTTCTGATAGTGCAAATGATGATTTAAAAACATCTTTGGGTTCGCTTTTGGATATGAAAAATCGCATAGATGATTTTGAAGCAGAACATGAAATTAATTTAAATCGTCCTATAGAGGCTGCAAATGTTTCCGTGCCGATGATGATGAGTGCGGAATTCAAATCCAGAATTGATGAAATGATATCAGTTGCGGAAAAAGCCTTGTTGGCTTTGGAAATTGCGGAGTTTACAACATTGGAGTCCCAAAGTGAAGTAAAAGATTATGCAATAGAAATAGCACAGGTTTATCATCAACATAGTGAAGAAATTGATGGTGTAATCAAAAAGAATTCGACCGGTTGGGATATTGACAGGCTTGTAAAAATGGATAGGGATATCTTGAGAATTGCAATATGTGAATTGCTTTTTATAAAGAAAACACCTATGAAAGTTGTTGTAGATGAAGCATTAGAGCTTGCGAAAAAATATTCAACGGATGATAGTGCATCGTTTATTAACGGAGTGCTTGCGAAGGTTATTGTTGATAACGGTATAAAATAAGGTGAGAAATTGTTTCCTCGCCCCATTTGGGGAGAGGTTAGGGTGAGGGGCAAATGTTTGGATTTTTTAAAGATAAAATAGAAAATTTTAAACAGGCGGTTTCTAATACGGCATCTGCGCTTGTGGGAAATGTATTGTCTAATGTTGATGAAACAGAAGAACAATATGGTGAATTTGCACTGGAAGATATTGAGGACACATTGATTGGTGCGGATTTGGGTGTGGGATATGCTGCAGAGCTTGTTGACAGGCTTCGTTCCAAGAAAGATGCAAGGCCTTCTGAACTTAAAAATTATTTGAAAGATGAGTTTATAAAAACCTTATCTGAGGCAGGTTCAACCGAATTAAATTATAAAGACGGACAATTAAACATTTATTTTATATCAGGGGTGAATGGCGCGGGAAAAACTACTCTGATTGCAAAGATGGCTTATAATTTTAAGCAGCAGGGGAAAAAAGTTTTAATAGCGGCGGGTGATACATTTAGAGCAGCGGCGGAAGAACAATTAAATATATGGTCTGAGCGTGCGGGCGCGGATATCGTAAGACGAGACAAGGCAGATCCTGCATCGGTGGTTTATGAAGCAATCCAAAAAGCGAAAAATGAGGGCTATGATGTGATTTTGGTTGATACTGCGGGAAGATTGCAAAATAAATTCAACCTTATGGAAGAATTAAAAAAGATAAAAACTGTTATTGATAAACAAGCTCCTGAGTCGTTGAGAGAAAGCATTTTGGTAATTGATGCAAATACGGGGCAAAATGGCTTGCAGCAGGCTAAAATATTTGCACAAGCCGTTGATTTGACCTCTGTTGCTTTGACAAAGCTTGACGGAAGTGCAAAAGGTGCGATAATTATTGCAATAGCAAAAGAGATGAAATTGCCTGTAAAGCTTGTGGGGATTGGTGAAAAAATGACTGATTTGAAAGCCTTTGATCCAAGTGATTTTATAGAAGCCTTGTTTTCTTAAATGCGCTCTCCCATTGTTGGAGAGTCGAAATCTGTGATTTCGGGGAGGGTATTTGAATATTTTAGAGTCTGCAATAACAAAATTAGGAAATAAGATAGAACTTATCGGACAATCCGGAGAGGGTAAAGTTCTTGTGATAGGTGTTTTTCATGGGGATGAACCGCAAGGGAAATATTTGATAGAGAAGTATTTATCATTGCCCCCTCTCCCTAACCCTCCCCCTCGAGGGGGGAGGGCATTCAAGAAACGGCAATATTCCCTTTTCGCAAAGATAAAAGCCAAAGAATTACGGAAAAATATGACTGATGCTGAGCAAATTTTGTGGTATTTTTTGCGAGCAAACAGATTATTAGGTTTGAAATTTAAAAGGCAGCAGCCCATTGGAAATTATATTGTTGATTTTGTAAATTTTCAAAATAAATTAGTTATTGAACTTGACGGTAGTCAACATTATGAAAATATAAATATTGAAAAAGATAACAAAAGAACAAAATTTTTAGAAGAAAATGGCTACAAAATTTTACGATTTTGGAATAATGATATTTTTGAAGACATAGAAGGTTGTATAGAATCTATAATAGATTCTATTCTTCCTGCGAGTAAAGAGTTTGGGAGCGGGGATGTTTCAAGTCCCCTCCCCCCTGCGAGTAAAGAGTTAGGGAGCAGGGATGTTTCAAGTTCCCTCCCCCCTGCGAGGGGGAGGGTTAGGGAGAGGGGGTTATTATTTATTCCTTGTTTAAATCCCGACGGACTTCAAAATAAAACCAGAGTAAATGCAAACGGAATAGATTTAAACCGGAATTTCCCGACAAAAAATTTTGGACAAGACGGCAGCAGCGCGGGGGAAAATCCTTCCGATTACTACGGGGGGAACAATCCGGCAAGTGAAATTGAAACCAAATTTCTAATTGATATTATTGAAAAATATAAGCCAAAACTTATATTAACACTTCATGCGCCTTATAAAATAGTGAATTATGATGGCCCGGCCAAAGAGATTGCTCAAAAAATTTCTGATATTATAGGCTATCCTGTAGAAGAAAGTATAGGATACCCGACTCCGGGAAGTTTTGGAACGTATTGCGGAGCTGAGCGTAATATTCCGATTAT
>CAMOQI010000123.1 GCA_946622835.1 uncultured Candidatus Melainabacteria bacterium | reverse complement strand
CCCAACCTACATGCTACATAACTGTAAAATCATACCTCACCCTAACCCTCTCCTACTCTTTAGGAGAGGGAATAAGTAAAACCGTAACGAACTTATCCGACTTCTACATACATTTATAATTAGCAGACTAACAAATACCTTCTCTCAAGCGGACAACTGCAGCACCCCAAGTCATGCCTGCACCAAACCCGCACAAAATCGCAGTCGAATCAAGTCTTATTCTGCCTTGTTCAACCCCTTCAACAAGTGCTATAGGAATAGATGCCGCCGATGTATTTCCGTAATATTTTATATTTGATATAACTTTTTCATCCGAATATTTTAATCTGGATTGAATAGCTTCAATAATTCTTTGATTTGCCTGATGCGGAATTAAGTAATCTACGTCTTGCGCTTTCATTCCGGCAGATTCAATACATTCTTCAACATAGCGAGGAACTGTTGTGACCGCGAATTTATAAACATCTTTTCCGTTCATATGGATTTTACCGTCACCAACTTTATCTGCCTGAGTAACAAGCGGACAATTTTGCCCCGGCATATCTGTGTATATTAACTGTCCGATAGAACCGTTTGCACTGACGTTTATCGATAGAATATCATCAACACCGTCTTTTGATTCCGTGACAACCATTGCACCTGCGCCATCACCAAACAATATTGATGTTGCCCTATCTTCCCAATCTGTTATTTTTGAATTGTTATCAGATGCAATTATTAATATAGTTTTATAAATTCCCGCCCCAATAAAACCTCTTGCTATTTGGAGAGCATAAATTAAACCCGTACAAGCCGCAGTAATGTCAAAAGCCGGCACATTCCCGGGTATTCCCAATTTATCTTGCATTGTACATGCCATTGTAGGATACAATTGAGGAGGAGCTGAAGATGCTGATATTATACAATCAATATCCTCAGGTCTAAATCCTGATTTTTTTAACGCCTTTTGCGCTGCTTCAAATCCTAAATCTATGGCTGTTTCGTTTCCTGATACAACGCGTCTTTCTTTTATACCGGTTCTTGTATAAATCCATTCATCAGAAGTGTCATACAACTTGGTTAAATCCTCATTTGTAATGACAGTTGAAGGTACACAATACCCAATCCCTGCTATTTTTAATGGTTTTATACTTACTGACATAATTTTCCTATCTGTTTATAGTTTCTGCAATTTTTGAATTAATATCTTTGTTCAACACCCTCACCGCAGCTCTGACTGCATTTTTCATTGCATAAGCCGAGCTTCTGCCATGTGCAATTACCGATATCCCTTTAACTCCTAAAAGCAACATCCCGCCAAAAGCTTCCCAATTTGTACGTTTTAAAATCCTTCTCAAAACAGGTTTTGCCATTAAACCGATTATACAACCGATAAAATCTGATTTAAATTCTGTAGATATCATTTTTATCAATAAAGATGCTGTTCCTTCAGTTACCTTCAAGGCAATATTTCCTGCAAAACCGTCACAAACAACAACATCTGCCTTATCAATATACAATTCTTTCCCTTCAATATTTCCAACAAAATTTATTCTGCCTTGTTCGTGAAGCTCTTTCAATAAAGGATATGTATCTTTAACTAAAGCATTACCTTTGCCTTCTTCTTCACCGATACTTAAAATACCGACTCTGGGATTTTCAACCCCGACAACATCTTGATCATAGACAATACCCATTTCAGCAAATTGTGCAAGCATTTCAGGTGTACAATCACTATTTGCACCGCCATCTATCAAAACAACAGGCTTACCCATTGTAGGAAGAGTAACCGCAATTGCAGGTCTTGTAACCCCGTGAATTCTGCCCAAACCAAATAAGCTGGCAGCCATAGCAGCACCTGTTGAACCCGCAGATACGACAGCTTCACATCTGCCTTCTGCAACCGCATTTACAGAAGCAACTATGGAAGAGTCTTGTTTACGTCTGATTGATTGACCGACAGCTTCGCCCATGCCGATGACTTCATTTGCATGACTGATGGTATAATCTATATTATCAACATTGATTTTAATTTTTCTTTTACGACCTTTTGTACCACAATTAGAATATATACAACCGGCAGCTTTAATTTTATCTATTTCAGCCTGAATCTCGTCTTGTCTTCCGACAAGCTCTAAACCAACACCATATTCTTGCGCTGCCCAAAGCGCCCCTTCTACTATTTCGCGCGGAGCATAATCTCCACCCATTGCATCTATTGCGATTCTAGCCATACTCTCCCCTTTTTTAAGTCTTTAAGACTATAAGACGATAAGTCGATAAGTATTTAATTGTTTTTGAACCTAACGTCTTAACGTCTTAATGTCCTAACGACTTAAAATTATTCTTCTGTTTTCTTTTCTGCTTTTGGTTTTGCAGCTTTAGTTGTTTTTGTTGTTGATTTTGTTTCAGTTTTTGTCGTTTTTGAAGCTTTTTTAGCTTTTGGAGCTTCTTTTGATTTCTCGGTTTCTTCTGTTTTCACAGATTCTTCCGCTTTTGTTGATTCTTCAACTTTTTCAACAACTGTTTTTGTTTTCTTTGCCGGTTTTTTAGCTGCAACAGACGCTGCCGCCGCTTTATCAGCTAATTTTACCGGTTGACCTTTATATGTTCCGCATTCTGTACATACAGTATGTGTCAAAACTGTAGCTCCGCAATTCGGACATTTTGTTGTTTCAGGTTTTGTAGCTTTCCAATTCGCTCTTCTTTTTCCTTGAGCCGAATGACCTGTTCTTTTCTTTGGTACTGCCATTTTTCTTTCCTTTTATTTTCTTCTGCTAACTATTTTTCTGGGTTAATTTGGATTTTATTAAAGACATCCAATCTTGGATCGGGAACATTTTCTTCTTCCGTTAAATATTCCCTTCCTTTACAATTAATACCACAAACTTTTTTATTTGGAAAACTTAATATTACAGATTGATACAATAAGTCATAAATATCTATTTCATTTTCACCATTCAAATCCGTAACAAATTGTCCCTCTTTTATTTCAAATTCTTGTCCGGATTCATCGTATTCGCCTAATAATGAGCCTTTTGAATATATTTCATCAAGTTCAAAATCAATTTTCTGTTCAAATTTTTCCAAACACAAATCACATTCCAGTATAACTTTTCCTTTTACATGCCCTGTTATCTGCACTAAATCATCATACATTTTCGCGCACAATTGAGCATTGATCGGCTCAACGCATTCAATGCCTTCAATTTTTTCATTAAAAGTAAAATAAAGTGTTTTACCTTCGCTATTTTCTAATTCGTCCAATGATAATATCTTTTTCATAATTGATAGTTTTATAAAATTTTGCAATATGTACAATCGTATAGCGACAAAATAAATTTATTTACATGCCATTTATTATTTGATTTTTACATATATTGTTCTTCTTGAATTGCAATTGATGCAATTTGATTTGAAATAAAGCACACTTTTTTCAAGGGTCCTTCTGTTTCTTTTTCTACCAAAACAGTTTGATTTGATTTCATCAATTCAAACAATTCTTGATATAAAGCTTGGTAATCGTTTACATACAACACCAAAGGCGCTGTAGAACCTTTTAAAAATACCAAAACCGCATAACGTTTTTTTATATTTTGTGCATTTGGATTATACTGTTGTGCCATAAATTTCTCCTTTGCTAAGTAAAATAATTTTATAAAAAAAACATAATAAAATCAAATTTGATATCTTACATTTTTCCTTTTTCATAAATCAACTAAACAGAGGATAAAATATTATTTCTTATCTTTTACAATATTATTGGGTGAGGTAGACAATTATAAAATTTTTGGAGAGCAGCATGGACAAAATAATTTCTGAAAACATAGATTTATACAGTCCCGCAAATGACGAAATGTCTGATTCCATTACACAAAATTGGACTCAACAAGCTCTTGAATGTTATTTTATAAATTGCGACTGTAAAAAATGTTCTCTCAGCCGCGGAAATTATTCTTTTATTTGTCAAATGCCAAAAGTAATCGACATCTTAATCCAGACAATCGGGGAACCGGAAAAAGAAGAGCAACTGAAAACTGCGTAAATGTGTTGTAACCCTGAAACTTTTTGAGCCATAGATAATTTCTATGGCTTTTTCGTTAGAAAACATGAAAAACTCAATCTTTTTAGCCTATACTACTTTATTAAATTTTTGACCGATACTCTTCATTGATTGCTCAAATTCCGCATCCCTGTTATCGGGAAGCTCAAGTGTAATGTCTAATTTTACATTTGGATTATTTTTATATCTTTCACTTTTATAAAATTCTTGCAATCCATCTGCGACACTACCGCCATCTTTTGCCTGCGTTGACCAAAAACCTATAAGAGCATCCCTTTTTAAACATTCATCCAGATTTGACATTTGCTGATTTGCATTAAGTTGATATTTCCCGGTAAAGCTTTGTACTGAATTGACTGAACCTACTGTCATATATTTTCCTTTCTTTTATTACAATTATATTTAGTTTGCTCAAAAATGAAAATTGCCAACATCTCTTAAATTTTTTACAAAAATTAAAAAAGACCTTCAATATAGAAGGTCTTTTTTACTCGATTTTTATTTGATTTACGCTTGCAATAATAAACTTTTATCATCAACGTATGAAT
>CAMOQI010000122.1 GCA_946622835.1 uncultured Candidatus Melainabacteria bacterium | reverse complement strand
AACAGCCACAGCTCTTCCATGAGGTGCTTCTAATGAATCCATATCAATAAAATCATATGTTGTTACCGCACAACCGATACCGATTGCGCTTATGGTTTTATCTATGACTCCAAGCTCTTCAAGAACTTCTGCCAAAATTCTGACGGCAACTCCGTGATCGCAGCCCGGACAGAAAGTATATTTGGCATTTTCTTTTAGTGTGCTCGGTAATTTGAATACTTGTGTTGCCATTATATCAACTCCTCAACTTTAGCTGCTATATCTTCAGGGGCAGGTGGAGCTCCGACGCCTTTGTGTATAAGTTCAACCGGCACCTTTCCGTTAACTGCCAATTTTACATCGTTTATCATTTGTCCCATGTTAACTTCAACTGTTACAAATGTTGAAATTTTATCTGCAAGTTCGTTTAAACGTTTGCTTGGGAACGGGAAAAGAGTTATAGGTCTGAAAATTCCCGCTTTTATCCCTTTTTCGCGTAATATTTTTGCTGCGGTTTTTACATTTCTTGAGGTTGAACCGAAACTCACCAAAACTATATCGGCGTCTTCCGTCCCGATTTCTTCCCATTCGGTTTCATTTTTTTCAATTTCTTTGTATTTTTCAAAAAGTTTTTCCAGAAATTCACATCTGTCATCTGCAAGAGGCCCATAGGAGCGAATAATTCTGGCTTTTCTCTCTCCTTTGCCGGAAAGTGCCCAGTCGCTGTTATCAATTTCCGGATATGGATATGGTTTAAATTCTACCGGTTCCATCATTTGCCCCAATAATCCGTCAGCTAACAATACTGTCGGATTTTTGTATTTGTGAGCAAGATAAAATGCTTTGTATGTTAAATCTGCGCATTCTTGAACGTTGGAGGGCGCAAGTACGATTAATTTATAATCCCCGTTTCCGCCGCCTTTTGTAGCTTGGAAATAGTCGCCTTGTGAAGGGTAAATATTTCCAAGTCCGGGTCCTCCGCGCATTACACTAATTAAAACAACAGGCAGTTCGTCGGTTGTTGCGTATGACAATCCTTCTTGCATAAGTGCAACAGCACAAGATGATGATGATGTCATTGCTTTGACTCCTGTCGAGCATGCTCCAAGTGTCATATTTATGGCGGCCAATTCACTTTCGGCAGATACGTATGCCCTGCCAAGTTCTTGCATTTTTCCGCTCATAAATTCTCCGATCTCGCTTTGCGGGGTAATGGGGTATCCGAAATAACACTTGCAACCGGCTAATATCGCGGCATTGGCGATTGCATAGTTGCCTTTCATAAGAGTTTTTTTGTTGAGTAATGCTTCTGTTGCCATATTTTACCCTCTGTAAACTTCTGTAATAGCTAAATCGGGACATCTTGTCGCGCACATGGCGCATCCGAGGCATTCGTTATTTTTATCGCAAAATTCTACTATGTTGTTGCCCAAGCTGTTTGTTTCATCTGATACTTTGATTAAATTTTTTGGGCATTCCCTAATGCACAAGTAGCATGCTTTACATCTTGTTTTATCAATAACTATATGGCTCATTGTGTTCCCTTCTCCTGTACAACTTAAACACAAGTATACCACTAACAACATAAATTTTTACTTAAATCTTAACATTTGTAATAAATTCAACTTAACGAATTTACTAAAATTCCTATACTTGTTATTATGGTATGGTAGGGATATTTTTTAAGGATAGAATAATGGTTCAAGAATTGGGACAAATTTTAGATTTACTCAGGGAGATAAAGAAGGCTAATTCAAGCAATGAAGAGACTTTGAAGCGTTTGCTTACGAGTATGAACGGGAAAGTCGATTCTATAAAAAAAGATGCATTGTCACCGGATTTGATTAAATCATATTTAAAAGATATAACGAAGTCTTTTGACGGTAAATTCCAGACTACGTCTAAGAAATTTGCCGAAATAGAAAAATCTTTGAAGGCTATAATCAAGGGTCAGAATGACCATGCCTCA
This sequence comes from uncultured Candidatus Melainabacteria bacterium, assembly GCA_946622835.1. GTDB lineage: Bacteria > Cyanobacteriota > Vampirovibrionia > Gastranaerophilales > Gastranaerophilaceae > Zag111. The sequence continues at coordinate 2,647 of CAMOQI010000122.1, read as the reverse complement.
AATAAGGATTTAAAAGAATTTTCCGATAGTTTTTCAAAAAATCTTAACAATTTTTATTCGGAGTCCGGCGAGCAAAAATCAATGATATCTTCGATAGAGGCAAAACTTGAAAAATTAAATTCAAATGTTGCCGATAAAGATATGGTTTTGGATACCATGTCAAAATTGCAGGGTGATTTTGATAATTTGAACCAATTGTATAGTGATTCTGTTGAAACTTTAAGTTCTGATTTGAAAAATGTTTTATCAAAACTACAGGCAATGGAAAAAACTTCAAAAAATTCTGAGATACAGGCTCAAGTTGCGGAAATGCACAAATCTGTCGGGGATATTGTTGAAGTTATAAAATCAATAGCGAAGCGTGAAACCAAATTAGAGGAAATTCTTAAAAACACTGCAAGTGCCGAAAGTTTAAAGTTGACCCAAGTCGCGGTAGATTCAATTATTACCAGAACAGGGGAGATATCTGACAAGCTTGAAGAATTGTATGATGCAAATGCGAGTAAAGATCAGTTTAGTGAATTATCGGGCAAGGTGGATGAATTATCCGAAAGTACCGGAGATGTTAAGCAGGCGCTTGTCGGAATTACTAAAAATATTGATTCTTTATCTGATGTTTCTGCCCTTGAAAGTTCACTGCAAAATGTTTATAACAAAATTAAAGAGATTCACGAAGCTGTTGCTGATAAGCGGGTCAAGGGTAATATAAAAGATATTGACGGAAAAATAAATAATTTTACATCCGAGCTTTCGACGACAAAAAATATCATAATGGACCTGAAAGACGTTGTGTCTAATAAGTTGCTTACTTCAATAAATGAAATATCTTTTGCAAAAGAAAGTTATGACATTAAAAAAGATATTTCAAAAATGCTTGTAATGCTCCCGCAAAAGGATGATGTTGACAGGCTTTTAGAAAATGATGAGTTAAATAATGAAGCATTGCGTACCTTATCAAAGAAAATAGATGATGTTGCGTATATGATTGATACCTTGCCAAAGCATGCGGATATAGATGATTTGAGTGATAAGCAAACTGCGTTCGCGGAAAATTTGTTGTCCGTTGCAACAAAGGAAGATGTTGAGAATGTATCAAATAAGGCAGATGTCCTTGAAGAAATGATTGACAAAATCAACTTTGATCAAGAGTTTGAAAACCTTTATAACAGAGCATCATCCATCGAAAAATGGCTGGAAGATTCTAAAGTAAAAGAAAATGCGCAGGCAATTGTTGAAAAAGTTGAAGAAAAAGCAGACAAAGAAGATGTATTAAATGTTTTGAAAACTACTGAAGATATTGTCAGCAGTATAGAAGAATTATCAAAAAATGTAGACATAAAAAAGGTTAACAGGACTGTATCAGAAGTTTATCAACTTATAGAAGAGTTAAAAAATGATTTTGTTAATACTACTGAATCTCATAATGCTTCTGTTGTTGCCGGTTTATCGGGGCTCCAAAAGTCTGTGGAAAATGTTTTGCAAGGGGAAGAATTTGATAATTTTGTCGAAGATTTGAAAGCTTTTGTGGATAAAATTGGAGAGGATACGAACAGTACCAGCAATGGTTTGAATGAAGTTCAAAATTATCAAAAAACTATTCTGGACAGACTTTCAGAGATTGATACATCTCCGCTTCAAGAAGTTATAACAAAGCAGTTTTCGAATATTGATGAAAAGATAACAAATCTGTCTGAGTATGTTAAGAGTATGAAGCATGTTGAGCCTGAGTTTGTCAGGGATAATATAGCTGAAATAAAAGAAATTTTATCAAATAAAAAATCCAACATATCGGAAATTGAAGATTTGAGAAAAGACACGGTTTCTACGGTTGAGAGTTATCTTAATGAAATCAAAGTTTTGTTTGACACCTCAAAACCGACAAAATCGGTTGAGGTGAATAAGCAAATTTCCGGTATTGAAGATATTATAAACACTTACCATAGTGAAAATGAAAATAATTTAACCAATATAATTAAAAAATTGGATGATTTGAAAACTGTGGTTGATACCGGGCTTAAGAATCGTAAAAATGATATGTTGGCGGCGGCGAAAGAAATTGTTGCATCGTCAGATTCCTTAAGTGAATTGGCGTCAGGTTTTGAACAGGCTTCAAATGTGTCGAATAATTCTGCGTTACCGGAATTTGTATCGGATAACTTGCGTCAAATCAGTGATGATATTAAACAGTTATCTTTGAGTGTCGAAAGTGGCTTGCAATCAGGCTTTACATATAGCGCCGAACTGTTGGAAGAAAAAATTTCAGCATTGATGAAATTTATGAATAGTGCAAAGGAGTCAAATTCTTCTTCTGATTTGATGAATGAAAAATTTGATAATGCGGATGTGAAACTTGCCGATATCCAGCAAAGTTTGCATTCGATAAATTCGGATCTTATTAATCATTCAAACAGTCAGTCTGAGATGCTTTTGAAAGAAATTCTTCCGATAAGAGATATGATGCAATTGGTGTCAAATTCTGTTAATAAATCAAGGGATGAAGAGTTGAAGTCAGCGTTTGAAACATTGCATGGTGATATTGCCGCTGAATTAGAGGAGCTTACCAAATATTCAAAAAGCAGCTTTGCAAAACTTGAGGGTGAATACGAAAAGGTTTGTGATGCTCTGTCTTCTACTGAATATAATATTC
>CAMOQI010000121.1 GCA_946622835.1 uncultured Candidatus Melainabacteria bacterium | reverse complement strand
CCTGCCACAAGCAAAATCGCTTCGCCCTCTGCTCTCTCGCGCTCGAACACACAAGGCTCTTGCCTTGGTCGTTCTTCCCCCTGACAAGGCCAAATAAAAAGACGGGCGCTGCCTTTTGCATCAATCTCATCACGCCGCGATTGTCTTGCTCGTCCGCTTTAAACGGGTCTTCGCATTTTGCTTTTTGTGGCTTTTGCCACAAGCAAAATCGCTTCGCCCTCTGCTCACTCGCGCTCGAACGCACAAGGCTCTTGCCTTGAACGTCCTTCCCTCTGACAAGGCCAAATAAAAAGACGGGCGCTGCCCGTCTTTTTATTTGGCCCCGCCGCGATTCGAACGCGGGCAAGACGCGGTTTAGGAAACCGCCGCTCTATCCTACTGAGCTACGAAGCCATAATATTTTCCCTCATTATACCATAAAAATTTTATTATTCTCCCAACAATATTTCAAATCCGAATCAGAAACCTTCCTAAAACCATTTCGCTCATAAAATTTTTGCACTGATACATCTGATAACGAATTTAAAATTATCCTGCAATACATATCCTTTAATCTGTTAAGCATTGCCGTTCCTACCCGCTTGTATTCAGAACCCTTTTTATGTATATATATCGGATTCACCTGAATATGGCTCAAATAAACATCCTTAGCCGTTATCTCCTTAACCTCAACCAACCCTAATATCTTATCCGCATTCAACTTCTTATAATCAGAATTTTGTACAGTCACTGCAAAAATTTTCTTCCCTCCCTCTCCATTTGCCACGCGTATCCCTCTTGCACTGGCACTAATCGATCCGGCAAATTTCTCATTTCTCCAATCTTTCGCAACAGATTCCAATGCCTCAACATCAGATAATTTTTTGGGATTTATTCTTACAAACGACGCCTTAAATTTCTCATAATTATCAGTTTCCGAAACCAATCGCCTTACCGCAGTATTTTTTAAAAAATTCGCACCAAAACTTACAGAAGAAATATTGTTATTCATACAAAATATAAAAAACCTAAAAAAAAATTTTTGCCAGCTATTTATAATATTACATTTCTGCATGTTTGATATATAATTGTTAGTGTAATAGGAAGTGTATAACTACAAAGCGTCAGAGACGCAGAAAGAAGAAGGTAAACAATTATGAAACCTGAAACTAAGAGCTTTCAATTGGAAATAGGCGGAAAACCCGTCACCATTGAAACAGGAAAATACGGGCAATCCACAAATGGCTCGGTTACAGTAAGATGCGGCGACACTATGCTTTTTGTTCACTGTGTTGTATCAAAAGAACCAAGAGTTGGTATAGATTTTTTCCCGCTGCTTATTGATTATGAAGAAAGAATGTCATCCATCGGAAGAATCCCCGGTGGCTACAATCGCTCTGAAGGGAAAGCCAGCGATAAAGCCATTTTGGTATCAAGACTTATCGACAGACCCATAAGACCACTTTTCCCGAAAGGCTATAGAAACGATATACAAATCGTCGCTCAATTATTCAGCTACGATCAGGAAAACCAGCCGGATACTTTGGCTATGCTTGGTGCATCTTGTGCTTTGATGTTATCAGGAGCTCCTTTTGAAGGCCCTATCGGCGCGGTTAGAGTATCACGCGACGAAAACGGCAATATGATTGCTAACCCGACTCACAAACAAGCTAAAGATTCAGACCTTGACATCGTTGTTGCCGGCACTCACGACAGCGTAATAATGGTTGAAGCAGGTTGCAAATTTGTAACAGAAGACGATATTATGGCCGCTGTTGAATTCGCACAAGCAGAAATCAGAAAACAATGCGATGCACAAGTTGAATTTGCTAAATCTTGCGGCGTAGTTAAAGAAGAATTTACAAACCCCTACGATACTTCAAGGATTAAAGATATTATCAACGAAACTGCACACGATATGATTTTCGATGCATACCACAATTTTGACAGAGAATACCGCCAAAATAAACTGGAAGAAGCAAAAAACCTTGTTAAAGAAAAAATCGATGCGCTGCCTGAAGATGATTACATAAAACAAATTATTGAAGAAACAGGCATAGACTTTGTTGCAGAAGAATTTAAAGCGGCAGAAAAGAAAATTATGCGCGCAATGATACTTGACGAAGGCGTTAGAGCTGACGGAAGAAAACCGACCGAAGTTCGACCAATTTGGTGCGAAGTTGGAGTTATTCCAAGAGCTCACGGTTCTGCCGTATTCACAAGAGGCCAAACCCAAGTATTATCAGTTGCAACGCTTGCAGGCCCCGCAATGAAACAAGAGCTTGACGGTGTTGACCCTGAAACAGAAAAAACATATATGCATAAATACATATTCCCAGGATTTTCAGTCGGAGAAGTTAAACCGCTCAGAGGACCGGGAAGACGTGAAGTGGGACACGGAGCTTTAGCTGAAAGAGCAAATATTCCCGCACTTCCTTCTCAAGAAGAATTCGGATATACAATAAGAGTAACATCTGATGTTCTCGAATCCAACGGTTCTACCTCGATGGCATCAACTTGCGGTTCTTCTATGGCACTAATGAACGCCGGAGTTCCCGTTAAGTGTATGATTGGCGGAGTTGCCATGGGCATGATTACCGAAGAAGGTAAAGAACCTGTTGTTTTAACAGATATACAAGGTATAGAAGACTTCTTGGGAGATATGGATTTCAAAGTTACAGGAAACGATACGGGAATTACAGCTTTGCAAATGGACATGAAGGCGAAAGGTATTGCAAACGATACCCTTCGCAGAGCACTAAGCCAAGCAAAAGAAGGCAGACTCCATATCCTAAGCAAAATGAGAGAAGCTATCACAGAACCCGGGCCAATGTCACCTTATGCGCCAAGTATAACAACAATGACAATTCCGACAGACGATATCGGAACCGTTATAGGACCGGGCGGAAAACAAATCCGTGCAATTATTGATGCTTCCGGTGCAGAAATCGATATCCAAGATTCAGGAGTTGTAACAATTACTTCTAACGACCAAGAAGGCGCTCAAATTGCAATTAAAATGATTAAAGACCTAACTTTCAAACCCGAAGTAGGTATGGTTATAAAAGGTAAGGTAGTAAGGATTATACCAATCGGAGCCTTTGTTGAATTGGGCGGAGGCAAAGACGGTATGGTTCATATTTCACAAGTATGTAACGAAAGAATTGATGCTATCGAGCCTCATTTGAATATTGGTCAAGAAGTTGTCGTCAAAGTCATAAAAATCGACGAAAAAGGACGAGTAAACCTGACTATTAAAGGAGTAAGCGAAGAAGAAAAAGCTCAAGCATTATAATCAATCTAAGAAAAAGGAGATTTTATATCTCCTTTTTTACGATTAAAGAATAAAAAAAGGAGCAGATGCTCCTTTTTTTTTATAAAAATTTATCAAGCAGCGCCAAATCAGAATGAGAAGACATAAATATTCTGCGCTCATGAAAATCCAGCTTTGATATAGCATCATCAAATTGAGTACAAACAGCATCGGTAAATCCGCTTTTATATTTCTGATATACATCATTATTTAGCATAGTAACCAAAAACGGACGGTCTGATATTGCCTTTACAAATAAATATAGCAAAGGTTCTACTATTTGTTCGCATCTTGCTTGTACATGCTCTTTATTTATATCCTTATTCAATACAGTTCTTGAATACGGGAGTTTTTGTAATGCCACACCAAGAAATACTTTAAAAGCTTGTCGCTTTGAACGATGACCCATCATATCTTTTAACATAGATGCAAAAGCTATACTATCTGAGTCCACAAGAGATGTTTTATCAGGGTCAAAATTCTTTAAAGATTCAATTATCTGAGATGCAATTTTATTTATTTCAGCCTTTGACAGTGGCTTTGAATACTCATCATATAATTTATTGATTTCTTTTTTTTGTGAAAGGAGTATATTTCCGACTTGTCGTCCGGTATCATCCGGAGCATTGTTAATCATATATTCATATTCAAAAGCGTGCACGTTATACAATTTTGTATCAACTTGAGTACCAACATGCCTTAACAGGATATCAGCCATTGCCATTCGTGCTGCCGCCTCAAGCTTGTGATTAGCAAGATGGAAATTATAACCTAATCTCATATATTGTTTTTCAAATTCATTTTTTGATAACAATCGCGCATCTTCAATATCTTCTCCTGAACGTCTAATCGCAAGTGTTAATTTAAATTTTTCTGAGACACCCTCATCTATAACAGCTTTTTCAAACATTCTTCCGTATTTTGACGGCACATACAAAGCAATTGCTTTTAACTCGTCTTGAAAAATCTCATCTAAATTTACTACAAAGTTTACATCTTCACCGGATTTATTCACAAAAGAATAAATTTGAGCATTATTTTTTCTTGCCTCTATTTCAAGCTGTTCCCTTTCTGTTAATTGTTTATCCTCTTCAACTTGTGCAGACTCTTGCATCGGCTCAATCTCATCAACAGTAGAACCATAACGCTCAATAAAATGTTCTTCCCATTGTTTTTGCAATTCATCATGACGTTCATATTCACGATTACGCTCAACGTCTATATTTTGGGCATAATCAAGCAAGTCCAAATACTCTTGACTGACAAAATCAATAATTGTGAAATCTGTTTCATGTCCAACCGCTGAAACTAT
>CAMOQI010000120.1 GCA_946622835.1 uncultured Candidatus Melainabacteria bacterium | reverse complement strand
ATTATTCCCTTGTGCTTTCTTAAATCTTCATCATTAACCCCCGCAATTACCAACGGAACATCATCCTCCATTCTGAAAGCTGAAGAATTATCAATCAAAACACCCCCGCGTTTTACAATTTCCGGCGCAAATTTTTGAGAAGTTGAGCCGCCGGCTGAGGCTAATACGATATTTACCCCCTCAAAACTTTCAGGTTTAGCTTCTTCAACAATGTATTCACGACCTTGAAATTCAATTTTTTTACCTGCACTTTTTGCACTTGATAAAAATTTTATTGATTTATAAGGAACTTCAAGCTCCGTTAAAATGCTGATTATCTCTCTTCCGACAACACCTGTTGCTCCTAAAACAGCTATATTCGGTAAATCTTTTGTCATAATAATTAAGCCTCCATCTTGCTTAATAATACTACAACAATAATGTTTTACAATACCGGATTAGGGGCAAATAAAAATAGCGAGTCTATTTTACCAAGCCGACACATTTAACAAGGCGGGAGCATAATTCCCGCCATAAAGCTGTTTTATTGCTTCGCTATCGCTCGCAATGACAGGTACACGTCATCCTGAGGCTTTAGCCGAAGGATCTCATAGAATTACTAAGTTATGAGATTCTTCGGTCGTTTCACTCCCTCAGAATGACAATTATACATTTACCACTAACCTCCGAGGTATTTTTGCAAAATTTCTCTATTAAATACTTCTATGCTATTTGCAGAATGTATAAATATCATATCGGTTATCATTGATTTTAAGTTATCAAAATCAGAAAACGCCATTTTGGCACGCAAATCATCCATGTTATTTGCCATAAATTCCATTATAATTGTTTTGTCATTATGTACAAGGCTTGAAAAATAATCAAACGCCTCTTTCGATTTTATCCCCTCAAGATAAATCATATCAGGTGATTGAAATTCAATAAAGCGCGCCGCTTTATCCATATTAAAGCCGACATTTTCATTAAATTCGCATTGATTTACCCCTTTAAGCTCATATTTTGATATACTTTCCAATGTCATAATATTTTTGCGGTTAGACTTTGCCGCTTCTAACAACAACGAATAAATTACATGAGTTTTTCCGCTCAAAGATGATCCGCAAACAATTATTATCCCCGGTTTTTCAAGCGCTTGTTTCACTTCTGTCAATTCTGTTTTTGAAGTAATTATCTGATCTAAAGCTTTTGGCGGTTTATAAATTTTTAAGAAAATTCTCTCGCCCATAATAGTCGGAAAGGTCGACACACTGGCAATGACAATAATATTATCAACTTTAAAACATAATTTCCCCAGCTGCGGCACCTCAGAAACTGACGGATCAAGCTCTGATAAAGTTTTTAATTTTGCCGAGAACAACGATACCAAAGCCGTTGGAATTACTCCCTTATTTTCAAGCACCCCGTGCTTTTTAAAGTTTACTCCAAGCCCGTCTTCTTCGCCTTGGAATGTAACCTCATGAATCCCTTCCAAAATAGCCTGTTTCAATATTGCTCTTATAATTTTTTGGATATGATTATCACTCAAATCCTCTTTATGAAGCTCGTCTTGCCAATCATAACCCGAATTTGCATCCGTTGAAATATTTCCGACAGAAATCTCCGTTTTATAATAGTCATCAATCTTTTTTAAAATACTTTCTTCCGACGCCAAAACAGGATCTATTTCACATTCCGCACTTTCCATTATTCTATCTATCGCAAACAAATCTCGAGGATCAGCCATGGCAACAGTTAAAGTATTTTCTATTTTAAAAAGCGGAATAATTTTATACCTTCTTGCATCCGAAAAATTGATATATTTCAGACATTTTACATCCAAATCATAATCATCTAAGTTTACAAAAGGGGTATGGAGCTTTGATTCCAAAAATTTTATCAGCTGTTCTTCCGTTAGAAAGCCTGAATTTACAAGCGCTTGTCCGATATTTATATTTTGAGCATTAGCAATTTCTTCCGCCTGTTCAACCACCTCAAATTGTACCAAACCTTCTCTTACAAGGTCATATTTTAAAGTTTCCAATGTCTTATTTGTGATAGTATTCATATTATTTTTCCGTTCCCAAGTATTTCTGAACTTTTTCTACAACATCATCAAGATCAAACGGCTTTGTAATATATTCATCTGCACCTGTTTCTTCTCCGATAAGCTTATCTTCTTCCTGCGAGCGAGCAGTAACCATAAGTATCGGGATATTTTTATATTTACTGTCAAACTTCAAAAGGCGGCTGATTTTATAGCCGTTAATCCTTGGCATCATAACATCAAGTATTATTAAATCCGGCACAATCTCTCTTGCCAATTTTAATCCGTCTTCCCCGTTATATGCACTATAACAAGTGTAATCAGAATTTTCCAAAACAAATTTTAAACTTTCAACAATATCTTGTTCATCATCAACTATAAGAATTTTTTTCATACTATCCCCTAATCCGTTTACAGTATTGTAGCATATTTTTTACAGGCTGCAAACCTTCTTAATATTTTCTTTTGTTAAGATTCTTACTTGCTTGTCAATTTCAAAAATCTCATCTAAGGTAGGATTTTGAATGACGTTATGAGAAGACAGCATTTTTTGCGTAATTGTATATATGTCATAAAGCTTGATTTCCCCTTTTAAAAAGGCAAAGACAGCTTCCTCGTTTGCCGCATTAAGACAAACCGTTGCACTGCCTCCTATTTTTCCGGCATTATATGCTAATTTTAGCGCAGGGAATTTTTCATAATCCGGCTGTTCAAAATCAAGTCTTGCAATTTGCGAAAAGCTGAAACTTTTCGATTTAATTCCCTCATAACGAGCCGGATATGTTATTGCATACTGAATAGGAATGTGCATACTGGGTACACCAAGCTGCGCAACAACACTCCCGTCCTTATATTCAATTGCCGAATGAACAATACTTTGAGGATGAACAACAACCTCGATTTTATCGTACGGCATGTCAAAAAGATGATGAGCTTCAATTATCTCCAAGCCCTTATTCATTAAAGTTGCGGAATCCACCGTAATTTTCCTGCCCATTTTCCATCTGGGATGCGCTAAAGCTTGTTCTACCGTTGCGTTTTTCATATCATCCGGTGATTTATTTAAAAAAGGGCCGCCGCTTGCGGTTATTATAAGTTTTTCAACTTGAGAAATATCTTTTATACACTGATGAATTGCACAATGTTCGCTATCAACGGGGATAATATTTACCCCTTTTTCTTTTGCTTTTTGCATAACGATATCACCTGCCATAACAAGAGTTTCTTTGTTTGCAAGTGCAATATCTATACCGTTTTCAATTGCCGCAATCGTTGGTTTTAGCCCTATTTTTCCCGATACTGCAACAAGTATGATATCATTTTCTTTATTGGAGCATATTTCTTCCAAAGACGAGTATTTTGCGCCTTCTATTTTCTCAGGGCACGAACAACATGCATATTTCGGCTTGAACTTTTTGATTTGTTCGTTCAATAATTCAACATTGTCCCCTGCTGCAAGCGCAATAATTTCAATTCTGTCTTTTAATTTATCTATAACTTCAAGCGCCTGAGTTCCGATAGATCCGGTTGAACCTAGTATACTTATTTTTCGTCTTTGTCTGTCCATCGTAATTATTATATCAAAAAATTATTCTTTATAAACAGGAAGTGCAATATGAAAACTTGAGCCCTTATTTTCTTCACTATCACACCAAATAGCACCGTTGTGCGCTTTTACAAGACGTTTTGCAATCGGAAGCCCCAAACCGGTTCCACCTACCTTGCGAGAAAGGGAATTTTCTATTTGAGTAAATTTATCAAAAGCTTTAACAAGATTATCCGAACTTATTCCTATACCTTCATCAACAACACTTACAACAACATAATCCCCCCTTAATCCGCTCAACTCATCTTCAAAATAAGGGTTTTTTTCTATATTTTGTGCGTTTTTCAACTCGGATTTAATTGTAATTGATCTGCCTTCCGGTGTGAATTTTATAGCATTTGAAACAAGATTTGTTAAAACTTGACCCAATCTTTGAGAATCTCCATATATCTGAGGAAGATTTTCTTGCTCTTGAGTACTTAATTCAATTTCACTTTCTTTTGCAACATAATCAAAACTTGATTTAACATTTTCGATTACAGAATGGATATTCATTAACTTATAATCAAAATCCATTTTCCCCGCTTCAATTTTATTTATATCAAGAATATCATTGATAATACTTGTTAAATTGCCGACATTTCTTTTTGCCATATCAATAAATTTTTTGGCATTATCTGTCAGTTCCCCACACTTTCCGCTTGATAAGATGCTTAAAGCATTTTTAATAGGAGTTAAAGGAGTTCTCAATTCGTGTGAAACTATTGATATAAATTCCGATTTAACCCGTTCCAACTTTTCCAATTCTTCATTTTTATGAATAATTTCCCTGTATAATCCGGCACTTTTTAGCGGCAATGATACTTGCTGAACAATTGTCTGAAAATAGGTTGCATCCTCTGTAGTAAAAGGTTTTTCCTTAAATATTTCAATACAACCAAAAAAATTATCCCCCAAATCAATCGGTGCAAACATATTATCAAATTGAAATATGCAAAACGTAAATTTATTTGTCGGATTCTTTATTATCTTTATTATTTT
>CAMOQI010000119.1 GCA_946622835.1 uncultured Candidatus Melainabacteria bacterium | reverse complement strand
AGTTTTTAATTGACAAACTTGAAAAAGAGAAAAAAATAGTAAATTCCGAAATTAATATGTGTCTTTCCGAAAATGAAAACATCGGAGCAACCAAAACAATCAAGAATCTTTTTAATATCAAGTCAACATCTATGGATTTGGTAGCCGGAAACACTGATAATATAACCGCTCTCAAAAGGCAAGATGTCATCGATTATTATAACAATAATTACTTTCCCGCAAATATGACAACAGTAATAACAGGAGAAGTAGACCCTGACAAAACAATTGCTCTTGTTGCAAAATACTTTAATTCGACAAAAACCCCGCAAGCTCAACAAAAATATGAAAAATTAACACCAATAACAAAAGCTGTAAGGGAAGATATAATATCTAAAAAATCAGAAAGCTCAGCTGCAAACATATTTTTAGGATTTGCAGGCCCTCAAAATTGCGATACAAAAGAAAATATTCACCTAAAAGCTCTTAATTATTTAATCGGCGGAATATACAACTCAAAATTTTCAGATATTGAACGTAATTACGGAATTGGTTTAAATATCTTTAACGAACGATTAAGTTCACGTTCAACAGATCCCTCAATGATCTTTATAGAGACAACAGTAAATGACGACAAATCCGAAAAAGTTATTTATGAGATATACAAAACTATTAACGGATTATCACAAAATCCGCCAACAGCAAAAGAACTTTCCGCCATTAAAAATCTTATGAAGAAAGACTTTGAAATGACATTGGAAAGCTCACATATGATAAACAACATGATAGGACATAATTACCTAAACAAAAGAGAAGGCGGTCTGCAAGATTACAAAAAAATAATCGATGAAATGACTCCACAAGACATTCAAAAAGTTGCTCAAAAATATTTAGATTTAAATAAAGCAGCCCTCACTGTCGTTCACCCGAAAGGGACAAGCGAAACCCAAATAAAAGAACGATTTGATAATAACAAAAATTCTCAAATAAGTTTTAGCGGCGCAATAAAAAAGACCCCAATAAATGAAAACGAAATAAAAACATACAGGGCAAATAACAATTACGAAATTATATTAAATAATTCAAATTCCGACGTTATTCAATACAAATACACGATTGCATTAAAAGAATGGAACTCAAAAAAAGCAGCTGCAGCCGATGTATTGTCCGACATTTTGAAAAATGCGGGAACCCTTAATGATTCAGCAGAAAATATTGCAAAGAAATCAGATGATCTTGGAATAAGCTCTTATACCTATGCAAATGAATACGGCATATACCTATCAGGAGATTTCCCGACAAGCAACACAAAAGAAGCGCTCGATATGTTTTCTCAAAAAATCTTAAGCCCAAATATTAGTGAAAAAGAAGTTCAAGATGCAATTAAACGTCTAAAAGACAAATTCAGCAACATTGAGACAAACCCATACGAAAAATTTAATGCAAAAATATATGAAGGAACACCTATTGCATACACGACAAAAGAAATCATTAACGCCCTTGACAGCATCACCCCCCACGATGTAAAAGAACTTTATTCGGAAATATTTAAAAACGGACAAGGTAAAATTGTAATTAGCGCTCCTTTCAAAAACAATCCTGAGCTCAAAAATATAATATTTGAGGAAATATCAAAATACCCAAATGTAAAAACTTGGAATAATGAATTACAAAAAATATACAAACCAACAGAAAAAACAGAAGTTTTCACAGATTACAATTTAAAAAATCAAGCAGACATATTACTTGGTTACAGATATAAAACAAACGGCAATATGAAAGATAGCATTTGCACTGATCTTTTGGATATAATCCTTGGCGGAAGTTCTTCATCAAGATTATTCAGCGACCTTAGAGAAAAAAGACATCTGGCATACGCGGTTTCATCTTCTCATCAAACAGTTGATGATTTGGGAGTCTTTACCCTCAAAATAGGAACAACTACCGAAAACAAAGAAACAGGCGAAAAAACTTTTGACAATGTACAAAAATCTATCAGAGGTTTTATAGATAACATTCAAAAAATTACAACAGAAAAAGTCAGTGACGAAGAACTTGAACTTGCCAAAAAGAAATTAAAAAGCTCAATTCTAAATCAACTTGAAACAACCGGCGGAAGAACAACAACAATCAATGAAGAATTTGACAGTCAGTACGGCATCGGGTTCACAAATAAAATATACAACCTAATAGATACAATTACCGCTGATGATATTCTCAATACCGCCAATAATATTTTCAACTCCAAACCGATATACTCAGTTACCGGAACAATTGACACAATAAATGCAAATAAAGAATTCTTTGAAAGCTTAAAACAATAATTATTCTCCGATTATTTGAGAAAGAATTCGCTCAGCCGCATCATTTTTGGCAAGTGATTTTGCACAATTACTAATGCTATCTAATTTTGAAATGTCTGTTATTAAGCTGACAATTTCATCATATAAACGCTGCGAAGAAGCATCTGAATCCTCTAAATATACTCCTGCACCCTTTTCTTCCATAAACTTGGCATTTTTTCTTTGATGATCAGCGGCTGCATAAGGATATGGTATAAATATAGCAGCAAGACCCGTTGAACAAATTTCAGATATACTCAAAGAACCCGCGCGAGATACTGCGATATCAGAAGCCGCCAAAACATAGACCATTTCACTAAAATAAGGCTTTACAATAAGATTTTTACAATCCTCAAATTCCGGCCAGACAATTTTTAATTCTTTGAGCGTTTCATCATAATTTTTCTTGCCGGTCTGAAAAATAACCTGAATATCATACTTTTCAATGAGAGATTTAATTACCTTCGACACAGCAGAGTTAATTGTTTTGGCTCCTTGTGAGCCGCCCATTACACACAAAGTTAACTTATCTCCAAGTCCAAGTTTTTCGCGCGCTTGCGCTTTTGTTACAGTCGAAAATTCCCTGCGAATAGGGTTTCCGTTAACAAAAACCCTATCAGAATCTAATTTATCCTTAGCGCTTTCAAACGCAACAGAAACACTTTTTGCAAAAGGCGCAAGCTTTCTTGTCACAAGTCCGGGATTTACGTCACAGTCGTGCATTACAAAAGGAATTCTCAAAAATTTTGCAGCACACAAAACAGGGGCACTAACATACCCTCCCGTTCCAAACACAACCGAAGGCTTGTATTTTAAGATATAATAACAACATTTAACAGTTGCTAAAAACATTCTTACAAACCAGAGAAAGCAACTTACACCCAACTTTCTCGGCATCCCGGAAGAAACAACAGGAAGAAATACATAAGGTTTTAATTTAACAATTCCAGCTTCCATATTATGCGGATTTCCAACATAATAAAGTTTAGCATCAGAAAATTTTTCAATAATTAAATCTGCAATAGCAACTGCAGGATATATATGACCGCCGGTACCCCCGCCTGTAATAAAGAACGATTTATCAGGCATTTACACCTCCTGTGGGCATATCATTTCTTATCTTTTTAATTCGCTGCTTTGAAATATTTAAAAGCATTCCAACCATAGCCAATGACACAATAATTGAAGTTCCGCCATAACTTATAAAAGGTAAAGTAACACCTGTTACGGGAAGAAATGAACTCGCAACACCCATATTTAAAAATGCTTGAAATCCGAAGACAAAAGTTATCCCAAGCGCAAGCAATTTACCATACATATCAGGACATCGCTTTGATACCCGCAACCCCCTATGAACAAGCCCGACAAACAGGCCTATTATGAATAAACAACCCAAAAAGCCAAATTCTTCCGCAATAATCGCAAAAATAAAATCCGTATGACACTCCGGCAAATACGCCAATTTTTGAATTGAACTTCCGTACCCTGTCCCGCTAAAACCGCCGGAAGCAAAAGCAATCAAGGATTGAATAATATTATACCCCTTACCCAAAGCATCACTTCCAGGGTTGAGCCAAACACTAATTCTATCCATCTGATATCCTTGAAGCAATTCTGACAATTTAGTCAAAATGAGTATTCCTACAGCACCCCCCGCAAAAGCAACCGGCTGCCAAGGTCCTCTGGCGGCAATATACATTACAAATACAGTCATTGCAAGAATTATAACCATACTTAAATTAGGCTGTTTAAGGATTAAGAATAAAATCACAGCCATTGCTATAATGATTTTTATATTACTTGCAAAAGTTGCCAATGTAATTTTGTTTTTAAACATCGACGCCGCCAACATACAAAATAAAGGTTTAGCCAGTTCTGACGGCTGCAACTGCATAAATCCAAGATTAATCCAACGTTTTGCACCGTTAATTGTAACACCCAACGGTGTGAATTGAAGAACCAGCAACAAAACTATCACAATCCATAAAAATTTCTTATTAAAATACTCCAATTTTTTATAATCAAACTTTGCAAAAAACGCCATTGCCAAAAATCCGACACCTGCATACACCATTTGTTTAAGCACAAAGCTCATCAGGTGAACTCCTTCTCGCATACATTTAGGAGCTGTAGCGGAAAATATTGCTAAAAAACCAATTATTACAAGAAATACCACAATAACCAGCAAAGATTTATCCGCAGGAGAGACGATTTCATCAGATTTTCCCTTTTTACGTATCTGTTTACGCTCTTGCTGTTGCCTTTTTACAGATTTATACTCGCGATAAGACATATTGCTTAAATACTTCTCCTCTATTTTCAT
>CAMOQI010000118.1 GCA_946622835.1 uncultured Candidatus Melainabacteria bacterium | reverse complement strand
ATTCGAACGCGCGACCTATCCCTTAAAAGGGGAGTGCTCTACCTGCTGAGCTACAAGCGCTTATTAACTATTTATATTCCGCGCCCCATAATACTATCAAGAACATTTTTTATTGTCAATATCACAATCCCTTTTTTTCTTGACACCCCATATTTACATTTGTATAATGTTATATCTTTTTAGGCGTACAGTTAATTTAAGAGGAAGAAATTATGTTTGAAAAATTGAAAAAATGCGGCGATGAATTTAAAGCTTTCGCCATGAGAGGTAATGTCATTGACATGGCTGTGGGTATAATTATCGGTGCAGCTTTTGGTAAAATAGTTGATTCTTTAGTTAATGATATCATCATGCCGCCGCTTGGTTGGATGATGGGTAAAGTTGATTTTGCAAAACTCGTTTTTGCTATCCCGACAGGAAATGAAGGGGAGTTCGTTAACATAAATTACGGTATTTTTATCAATACGATTATAAGCTTTGTACTTGTTGCTTTTTCAGTATTTTTACTAATTAAAGGTCTTAATAAAATGCAACAGGAAAAGAAAGAAGAAGAAGCTCAAGCTCCGACAACAAAAGAATGCCCTCATTGCTTCTCTTCAATTGATATTCGTGCAACAAAATGTCCGAATTGTACCGCTGATATCAACGGATAATCATTTCAACAAATTACACAGACAAACGAGCTGCTTTTCTTATGGAAGCGGCTCTTTGTTTTATAGGCCGCAATTGTTTAAATGATTTCAGCATGCGTTGCGCACTTGTTAGTGCAAAAGTTGAAAAACCCGTAAAAATTCCGACATCCGCAATTCCCCACTGCGCCATGCGCAATATTTGCGCTCCCGATGCCAACACCCCTATTTGGGTCTTTGCGCAATGCCTTTGATACTGCCCATAAACAGTATTTTTCCTCAAATATCGCTGAGCACTTCGTTCAACATTTGCCCTGATTTTATTTATACCAATATTCATATTTCATTTAAAAACAAACAAAATTTTTTTTGCTATTCACTTAATTTTTCTTATCCCTTAACCAACTTTCAACAAAGCCGTCTAAATCCCCATCCATTACAGAATCCACATTCCCGACCTCAAAACCTGTTCTATGGTCTTTTACCATTTTATAAGGATGAAAAACATAAGAACGTATTTGAGAACCAAAATTAATATCCATATTTTCACCCTTTAATTCAGACATTTTTTGCTCATATTCAGCCTCTTTTATCGCTAAAAGCTTTGATACCAATATTTGCATTGCATATTCTTTATTTTGTAATTGAGAGCGCTCCTGCTGACATTTTACAACAATTCCGGACGGCTTATGTAAAATCCTCACCGCAGTTTCCACCTTATTCACGTTCTGTCCGCCCGCACCGCCTGAGCGCATTGTTGTTATTTCTAAATCATCCGCAGGGATATCTATTGTCTTTTCAAAATTCTCTATTATCGGAGAAACTTCAACCGATGCAAAACTCGTTTGTCTTTTACCGTTAGCATTAAACGGAGAAATCCTTACAAGCCGATGAACCCCTTTTTCTGCTTTAGAATATCCAAAAGCGTATTTACCCGAAATTTTTATCGTAACAGATTTTATTCCGGCTTCTTCTCCGTCCAATTTATCTAATATTTCTGATTTCCAACCTCTTTTTTCCACCCATCTTAAATACATTCGAAGCAGCATGCTCGCCCAATCTTGAGCATCCGTTCCACCCGCGCCGGAATTAATTGTCAATATTGCATCCGCATCATCATATTCCCCGGACAACATTTGCTCTAACTCAAATTTTTCCAAGTCTTTTTCAACAAGCTTTAACTGTTCGAAGCTATCTGAAATAAGCTCTATATCCGAAATTTCCAATGCAGTATTACAATCATCCAGAACACTTTGCCAACGATTAAACTTTAATATAATATCTTTTCTATCCTTAATTTCCTGCCCTATGCGTGAAGCTTCTTGAGCATCCGACCAAATTTTAGGGTCCTGCATTTGCTTTTCTAAATCAAGAAGTTCTTTTTGTAATTTTTCAGGGTCAAAGACACTCCTTTAATTTAACAATACGTGGTGTTAATATATTTATCAGTTGCTTTAATTCTGTTTCCATAACCAAATTCTACAATAAAAAATCCTATTTGTATATTTTATTCACAATAAAATAAATTTGATGTATAATCCTTAAAGACGGTGAGCAGACAATGCGTTTTATAAAATATTTTCAAGCAATATACTCCGATACAAAAAAACACATAATGCTATTTTCTATTATAGGAACAGTGGCATTATTAATTAACAACGTCCTGTCAAAATTTACCAACAACCTTTTATCAAATCATCTGATTGTCGCCCCGGACTCCGCTTTTGAAATTATGCTTGAAATAGGTTTTGGAATACTAATCTGGTTTTATATTTTCGGTTACGAATATAAATTCCTGAATAATATTATGAACGATTCTGAAATAATTCTGCCTGAATTTAACGGTGAAGTCTTTTTAACTGCTTGTAAAATGACTCCTATTTTTATTCTATGGCAAATATATTTCTTCATATTAACATTTTTGACCGGAATATTTACCATTACTACAGGAAATTTATTATACTATTTTCTGGCAGGAACCGTTATGCTGTTTATAACCCCGTTTGTATTTATGATTTATGTCAAATTCTCAAAAGACTTCAAATATACAAACGATGTTATCTCCCCAAAGACTTTACTAAAATATATAGATAAAAGCATTGTAGATGTAGTTTTTTGGTGCTTAGAATTTGGAATTTACGGATTTTTGTTTTTTGCGTTGTTAATTGGTTATATGGGTTGGGCGCTAAATCTTTCGGAGCAAATTCCAAGGCTTATTGCAACACTTGGCGGAATGTGTTTTGCCGCATACATTTTTGTGATATTTAAGCTTATATTTGGAATTGGAATAGCAAAAATTGTGAAAGAAAAAATTTTAACAAAATAAAATTTTTACGCCGGAATGATTTTAATTCTTCCATCATCATAGATATCGACAGGTTTATTTGAAGATTTCATTACATTTTCAACACATTTTGTCGCATCAAAGGGATATTTTTCAATAATTTTATCCGCCCTATTTAATCCGTCGTTCCCTTGAGCACAATAATCGTTGATTACAGTCTCATAATACTTATCAGCACGAGGATTATTTATATCTATCACGGACTCTTTTGCATTTTTGTCAATAAATACCACAGAAATAAGCTCTCCTTTTTCACTTACGGTGTACTTAAGTCCTGACATATAAAGTATCCCCGGCTTATTTGCAACATTAATGAATGACTTTGCCGTATTTTTCAATCCTTCAACTATATCTTTTTCGCTATAATTTACCCTGTATAATTTATTTTTAAACGGCAGAATATCAGATAAAACCCTCGTATCAACTTTCCCTGACTCAAAATAACCCCTGATATTTGCAGACGGTAATATTGCAATATCACAATCCAAATCTTTCTTTATGCAATCTGCAATAAAATATGCATGCGGATTTGCCTCTATCAAATCATTAGACAAAGGTGCAGGTGCGCTGTTTATATAGCCGTATACCTCTTGTGGTCCAAAAAGCTTATCAAAAATATACTTAACCGGCGCAAATCTCCTAAAATCTTTTGTATACCCAATATTATTCTGAACCTTTTTTATAACCCCGTTTTGATCAAATTCTAAGTTCAATTCTCCAAAGTTTTTACCGTCACGCCCGGCTTGAGTAATTATAACAGGCTCACCCGTTTTTGAGTAAAAAAGATTTTCTCCCTCTTTCACATCAAATAACAAATCATGCGAATGTCCGCCAAGAATTACATCAATTCCTTGAGTTTTATTTGCAATAATTTTATCAAAAGTATACCCAAGATGGGATAACAGGATAATCTTATTTATGCCCTGATTCTGAAGATTATTAACCTCAGTTTGAATTTGCTCCAATGTCTTTATCGGGTCGCTAACTGCAATCTCTTTTTGTATTACTCCATTTTTTGAACGCTCAAACAAATCAATCGGGGTTGCTCCGATTATACCGTATTTATGTCCGTTCACCTGCTCCACAACCGAAGGCTTAATAACTCTGTGCCAAGGATTTTCCGGTTTTGACACAACATTTGCCGCCAACATATCATACTTAACCAAAGGTAAAACTTTCCCCGCATTATGCTGCATATCATATTCATGATTTCCGACAGCACTAGCCTTTATCCCAATAAACTTCTGAAATAATATCGCAAGTTCATTAACCTTATAATCTTCTCCCAGCATAATATCACCGGAAGAAAGCTTTATGGTATCAACATCTTGTCGATTTTTGTATTTAGCGTCAAAAGCATTTGAAGCACTAACGGTTCGCTCCATGTTTATTGATTTGCCATGGTAGTCATTTATATAAAAAATACTCGCTTTTGTATTTCCTGCTTGCAGGTTTATAGGATTAATCATGCAAAACATTCCCCACTGCATGAAACCACATCAAAATTTTTTTTGACAAAAGTTATATAACATTTTTTACAAATTTTAACTCTACCACGGATAATCTTTAGAAATCTTCCACCCGTCTTCTTTTATGAGTGCGCCGCAATATGTACCGGCAGCTCTTCCTCCCGATTTTGAGCATAAATAGTTATTATATCCGCTGCTTAGCAA
>CAMOQI010000117.1 GCA_946622835.1 uncultured Candidatus Melainabacteria bacterium | reverse complement strand
CAATACCGCAGCAACAAGCATTGCATACCAAAAATTTTCCACCTGAATCCCGGGGAGATAGCATGTTGCCGTTATTACAAGCGCGAAAAGAATCCACTTAATTATGATTTTTTTCATAATTAAAAGCCTTGGATTTTAATTTGTCCGTCTTCCCCGCGAATAAATCTTAAGTTGTTTGTTCCGGGTGCGGAATTTTGCATTTGATATTGGGTTTTAACATCAGGGGTTAAGTCCAATTTGCCTTCTTGGTAATCTAAATATTTGTTTTTCTTTTCTCTTTTTTTCTTGTATTCTTCCGGGTTGTTTTTAAAATCTAATGTTTCATGCTTTTCAAATTCATACTGCATTAAAGGTGCAAAATCTCTGCTGCCTTCGTTTGTCGGGGTCAAGAAATTAAACGGAGAAGCACTTGCAACTCCTGTTGACATTAACCCCAGTAAAATTGATACCGATAATAATTTTTTCATATTAGAGACTCCTTTTTTTAAAATTATAACATGTAATCTACGAGTTAGCAATTTATTTTGTTCATTTTATTACCTGTTGTAATTATTTTATTTTAAAAAATTGCTGTTTTAGCCAATGAAATTAATATTCAAAACTTTTAACATAATTGTGTTAATCCTCAACTCTTCTGATTGCTCAGCTTGCCCTTTGTTTTTACAGAGGGCTTTTCTTTGTATGTATTTTGTAATTAAAATTTTATTTTTTCTTAACATAGTGCAATTTTGTTAAAGATGTTATATAATTTACAGTGTTAATATACTTGAAAGGATACAGATGAGAGAATTAGTTGTTGAAGGACAAGAGATATTATTGATTCCGCAAAATTATAAATTTGCAAATAAAGGCAAAGTTACTGAGGTTCGTGCCGGTGATTTTTCTTTGGAATTAAACTATGAACCGGAAGGGATTTTGGAAAACACATACTGTGAATTTTATACCCAAACAAATCATGGGAAATTGCAGTTTGATTCCTATGCAAAAAAAATAAACGGCAAGACATTAATTATTGCAAGTCCCGCAAAGCACAAATTCTTGCAAAGGCGTCAGTATACCCGTATAAAGTTCTTGGCGGATTTGGAAATGTATTTGAACGGTCAACCTTGCAAAATCTCTGTTAAGGATATTTCAGCCGGCGGTATGAAGTTATATACCTCTGACAAAGTTGACATTGACGGCACTTATTATGTTACATTACCGCTTTCGGAGGGTGTATCAATGGATTGTAAGTTCCAACCGATAAGGATTGAACGTCATAATGAGGGAGGGTATACAATATCGGGCAGATTTGTTTACAATTCAAGTTATGACCGTATGTTTATTACTCAGTTTTGCGCGAAACGCAATGTGGAAATTAAGAATAAGTAAAAGATTTTATGAGCCTTATAGAGTTGTTGGCGGAAAAGCCTGATAAAATTATGTTTACGACCCCTTCTCACGGACAACATAAGTTCATATATGAGAAATTAAAGGAGTTGTACAGAATAGATTATTCCGAAACCGAATGCCAAAACCCTCAATTGGCGCTTGAAGAAGCCCAATTAGAAGCGGCGGCAATTTATCGTACGCGTTCGACTACATTTTTAACAAACGGTTCAACAAGCGGTATTATTGGGGCTGTTTTAGCGTGTACTCAGGTTGGAGATAAAGTTTTAATTGCATCAAATGCGCATCCTTCACATCTTAATGCGGTTAAGCTTGCAGGGGCTCGTCCCTTAACTTATGATTTGGAAATTGATAAAGAATGGGGAGTTCCTTTAGAAGTCAGACCTGAAATTATTGATTATTTTTTGAGTCGTTATAATATCAGAACCGTAATAATTACCTCACCGTCTTACGAAGGGATTATTTCTGATATTGAGGAAATTCGTGCGGTTTGTGATAAATATGAAGCATTTTTAATTGTTGATGAGGCGCATGGGGCGTTGTATCCGTTTTCTGATATGCTGCCGTTGTCAGCGGTCAATATTGCTCATTTTACGGTTCAATCGTTGCATAAAACAGCCGGTGGGCTGAATCCTACAGCCCTTCTTCACTCGAATTGTGATATTGATGTTCGTCCTGCGCTTGCTTTGATTACAACGACTTCACCGTCATATCCTTTGTTGGCGTCTATTGAGGCGAATATCAATTATTTGAACTCAAAACAAGGCAGAAAAGACTTGGAAAATCTTATAATTAGGGTTGATAAAATACGACAAAAGACCGCAGGCTGCATGTTTTACGGTGATGATCCGTTGAAATTGCTCATAAAAGTTCCGGGAATCACAGGCTATGAGCTTTCTGAAATGTTGTTTGAGGATTTTGGTATAGAAGATGAGCGCACAAATGAAAAATCGACAATGCTTTTGTGCGGTATTGGTACAGATAATAAAAAACTTGATAAATTACAACATGTATTATCCAAATTATAGATAATTAGCAAGAATGTTTTTCACGTAATTCTGTGTTTCTTTATATGGTGGGACTCCTGAATATTTATCAACGGCGTTTGGGCCTGCATTGTATGCTGCAAGTGCAAGAATTACGTTTCCGTTGTATTTATTTAACATTGATTTTAGATATTTTACGCCCCCTTCGACGTTTTGGGTTGCGTTGTAGGGGTCTTTTACCCCAAGAGCTTTGGCTGTTGAGGGCATCAATTGCATAAGTCCCATTGCGCCTGCCTTTGATTTTGCGTTGGGGTTGAATCCTGATTCTTGTTTAATTACGGCCTGAACAAGCTTTTCATCAACTCCGTGAGTTTGTGAGATTTTGTTAATCATTGATAAAATTTGGGATTTTTCGCTGGTTGCCGCAGCATCGGGGTCATATCTTCTTGTCGCGTCGTTAACTTCTTCTATTGCGCGGCGAAGTGTTGCGTTTGTGATTGATGATGTATCAATGTCAACTCCTCTGTCAAATAATACATCACCTTTAACTTTCAAGGATTGATTAATCGATTCGGGATTTAATAATAGGGATCCGAAATTTGCGTGGGTGGTGCTTGCCATCACTTTTTCAAAAGATTGGACGTTGTCTGCTGACGGTGGGTATATGCTGTCCAGATTTTTGAGGTTTGCTTGTTGGGGGTTTAGTTGGCGGTTAACGTTATTGACGTAGTTGTTAATCTGTGCAGCTCTTTGCATCGCCGCAGCTTTTCCGCCGGAATTCAGTAAACCTTGAATCATTTCTGAGAACATATTTTTTCTACCTCCCACTACTTGTATTCTACAAAAGAAAACAAAATAATGTATCCTCTATTTGGTTTAAGGTTTTATTTAAAAATGTCAACTGTGGGGAAAATTTACTGTAATAAATTTCAAATGTAACAGATTGTAAATATGAATTTAAAATGGCGCAAACCCTGTTATAATCCCCGATATGATAGGATATGATGGGGTGGGGTGGCTAAAGTTTTGTATAAATTATGCCGACTATCCATGCAGCGAAAGGAAACTGTATGGGATTATCGGCATCACAGGCAAAATTGTTATCAATAACAGCTCGATTAACTGATAATGAGTATCATTCTCAGCAGTTGACTAACGCAAAAGCTCGTCTTGCAACAAAGGGAGTAGAAGCGCGAGAAGAGTATCAAAAGGCGCTAAATTCAAATATGCTGATATATAACGGTTTTGATATACAGGGTAATGCATATTCAAGCGAGTTAACCCCTGCATTGATATACCAATACCAACCGTTGAAAAACCAATACGGACTAATAAACACTGCAAACCAAATATTAGTAATGGAAGAAGATGCCAAAAACTTTCGCAATACAAACACGCTAGGGGAATTTTTAAAATGCTATGATCTTGTGGATAAAGTTTCTTCTCGTATGGTAGAAAATCCTGATTATATAAAATTTGATAATAATATAGATAGCTTGCATGATGATTGGGAAAAGGAAAAGCCTGATAGATTAGACCCCAAGTATTGGGATATAGAAACAACCGAAACCGGCGGAGTTGATCTTTATGATGAATTCCTTTGGGCAACTGCAGTGTGTTATTCATCATCACTTGCTTATATGGAATATCAAATGGGCAAAACTCTCACTAATGAATTAAGAGATACAAAAGGAAATCTTATTGCAAACAATATTAGTGAAGATTCATACGGTTACCTTAACATAGATTACTATTACTCTTTATATAATGGGGAGAATCCTGATATTATTTTGTCTGAACACGTAAAGGAACCATTTTATTATGCTTCGGATTGTTATTCGCATGTTGTTGACCACTTATTTGAGTGTGGCTTGTATAAAACCACTACAAATGATAAATTAGAAATAAAAGAGGAAGACCATTGGTGGAAGACTCATCCGGATGAGTATAAGTTTCGTAGATGGGAAAAAGTTACGAAACTTAGGGATTATATGCAGGAGAAAGATTTATACTGCTGTGGAGAAGAAGAATGTAATTTAAGCAGTTCATCTTCAAAGAAAGATATATTATTGAATGATTATTATTTGGATGAAAACGGTAAGTTTCAGACAAAAACACTATATCAAAAGATTGCAGATTTAGATTATGCTTGGAGAAACAAGGATGATCTTGGACTTACAATTGAGGAATTGTATGAAGCTCAACAGCATTTTGTTAACCATGATATGCGAAGTGCCTTTTCAACAACAAAAAAGGAGTTCCTTGAAGATAA
>CAMOQI010000116.1 GCA_946622835.1 uncultured Candidatus Melainabacteria bacterium | reverse complement strand
CTTCAAGGAGTTTTTCAGCGAAATTGACGCCGATTTCTTCTGCCTTCAGGAAACAAAGCTTCAGGAAGGACAGATTGATTTTGCGCCGGAAGGCTATTATTCTTACTGGAACTACGCTGAAAAGAAGGGCTATTCAGGTACAGCGGTTTTTACAAAGCGTGAACCGCTTAACGTGTTCTACGGAATGGGCATTGAGGAGCACGATAAAGAGGGAAGGCTGATTACTCTTGAGTATGAAGATTTCTATTTTGCAACGGTTTATACCCCCAATTCGCAAAACGAGCTTCAAAGGCTTGATTACCGTATGAAGTGGGAGGATGATTTCAGAGCCTATATGCAAAAGCTTGATGAAAAGAAGCCCGTTATCTTCTGCGGCGACCTCAATGTAGCGCATAAGGAAATAGACCTGAAGAACCCGAAAACAAATCATCATAACGCGGGCTTTACCGATGAGGAAAGGGGAAAAATGACCGCGCTCCAGGCGGCAGGCTTTACTGATACCTTCAGATATTTTTATCCCGATACGGAAAACATTTATTCCTGGTGGTCATACCGCTTCCGCGCAAGGGAAAAGAATTCAGGGTGGCGTATTGATTACTTTATGACTTCAAACCGTCTTGACGAAAAGCTGAAAGACGCAAAAATACATACCGAGGTTTACGGCTCGGACCATTGCCCCGTAGAGCTTGATATAAATCTGTAAATTAGCATTTTGTTTTAATAACTGTATTACTCCAAAACATAATAAATAGGAAATTTTTTGCTATTAACTATCTTTTCAAATTAGATGGTGTCGTCTACCAGATCAAAGAACAAGCTATTGGGGAACTGATGCCAATGTTGATGCCCGGACTAAAGAGGATACCTGTCTATCAAAAGTATTATCTCACTATGTACAACTGAACATACAATATCTTAGTACTGACTGAATTATTATATTACTAAAACAGACGATTTTCATTTGTCAAGTATTAATTTTTGACTTGTTATGTCTTTTTTTTGTAGTGTTTTTTGTACATTTTTGTATTCTATATTGTGTTTTTTTCTTTTTCAGATACTCTATTCTATGTGAAATATTTCAATTTCATATAGTTTAATGGAGGTGTGAATATGAAAAAAATATTTTCTTTAATTTTGTCAATTCTTATAGTTGTTTATACTACGTTTTTTGTTGGTGTTTTGGCTTATGCTGTCGATTATGATATAAGACTTGGCGTTAGAACGGCTTATACTTTTAAAAATATATCTGTTTTAAATGATAGTCAAGGGGCAACAAATATTAGTGGACTTTCTGTAGGGGCTGCAAATGATAGGGTTTTTATTGCTAAAATAAACAATAATAATCAGGAAGGTGTGATTTATTATATAAAAGATTATAATGATTCGTTCCACACTACTAATTTTGTTAATTATGTAATGAAATTTAAGGATGGAGTAATTGCACACGCAAATGGTATGGCAATAAATAATAAGCACATTTTTATTACAAAGCGTGGAACTAATGGTAAGGCTATGTTAGTTAGAATACCAAGAAATAAATTTACTAGTGCCAACAACAATAATCCTAATAATAGTAATACCAAAATCGTTGGCATAAATGACGCGATAAACGGCAGAGATGATTCAACAGGAATCTACGAGAACATTAGTGTTTATGTTCAAAATGGCAATCTATATGGAGGAACTATTAATAAAATAACAAAATATACCTATAATAGCACAACCGGTCTTACGACTTTTATTGTCGGCGGCAATGAAATTGGCACTCATCCGCTTATGGGTAGTTACTTAAAACTATACTATCTTACTTATAATCCGAACGCTGAAACGGTGAAAACAAAATGCGTTATTAATACTAATAACATTTTGAAAATACAGATGCCTTTTACTGGAAAGATTTGGTTAGATAATGAATATGTAAACAAATATGTTTATGCAGATATATATTTTCACCCTTCTTATGGCTTGTTCTTGCCGATTTGGGATAGAGAACCTTATAGAAAACAAAATGAATCGGTGAGTATGAACCGCAGAGCGTTTAATTTTATCATACGCGCAAATATTAACGCTATTGATGAACTAGGCTTTATTGATCGTGATAATATGAAAATCGGTTATATTAACGGAAATATGAATAATAACAAAAATCTTTCAGGAGTAAACAACACAAATATAATTTATAGTAAATATGAAATAGAATCTATTTCATTTATTCAACACGACACCCATAACGGTAATCAAAATAATAATTTCACATTAATATTTTCTGTTAATAGAGAATTACTTGGAAACAGTACCGGCTATTATGGAAATGTTTTACAAAAGAATGATGCCGTAGACTTTGTTTCCAATCCTAACGGTTTTTTAAATAGTTTTTAGACTATAATTCATTCGTTTATTCTTTGTTATATTTTAGTTTATAACTTATATTTAAGTAATTGAAATTTTACTCTAATGGAGACGATAGTATGAAATATTTGATTAGTGTATTATTATGCTTTTTTACATTCATATCAGCAATTTCGATTATTCCGTTTAATGCAGAAGCGGCTAATATTGTAAAAACAAGCGGTAATTACAAATATCATATAATTGATAACGAAACTGTTGAAATAACTCAATACACTGGGAACGACGAAAAGATTGTAGTTCCATCTGAAATTGATGGAAAGTCGGTTGCAGGTATTTGTTATCCATTTATTGGTAATGAAAATAAAAATGTTAAATCTGTCACATTATCTGAAGGCATTAAGTATATCAACACAGCGTTTTATAACTGTCCTAATTTGGTTGAATTTCATTTGTGTAAAAGCTTAAAATATGTTTACTACGACTTTTTAAATGGTACAGCGATTTATAACGACAAATCAAATTGGGACGGAAAGGTTCTATACTATGGTGGGTGGATTGCCGGAATGGATGTTACGCCGGAAAGTGATGGAACGCTTGGAACGCTAACGATTAAAGAGGGAATTAAAAAGATATGCAGCTTGCCGGATTTTTACTCTGGTGAGCTTAATAACGGATATACAAAAATTAATATTCCTGCCTCAGTAACCTCGTTTCCTTATAAGACTCTGAGTAAAAATCAAAAGAATCTTACTGAAGTAAATGTAGATAAAAACAACAAGAGATTCTCATCAAGGAAAGGCGTTTTATATGACAAACGTATGACGAAGCTTTTATGTTATCCTAGCAAAAAGAAGGATGAAGTATATAAAACTCCGCAAAGTTTAAGACAAATAAAAAAGTATGCATTTTCACTTAATCAGCACTTGAAAAGGATAGTCATCACAAAAAGAGTTACATCATTTCCAAGAGGAACGCTTGATTTGTGCATAGCGTTGCAGAATGTAAATGTCAGCAAAAAGAATTCCAAATATGCATCTGCCAGTGGAGTTCTATTTAACAAAACAAAAAGCAAGCTTATCAAGTTTCCGGTAAGTTATCCAAAAAAAACTTATAAAATTCCCAAATCGGTAAAAAAGGTATGTGCAGCTTCATTTATGTTTTCAAACATAAAAAAGGTAATATTTAATAAAAATATTAAAACGATTGGTAGTGTGGCATTTTACGGCTGTATGGAACTAAAGACAATTACACTTCCAAAAACTATTAAAAAAATCGGACACGAAGCATTCGGCTGGGGTTATAAGTATTATGAAGGAGTTGACCCGGAGGATGACGTGATGGAGTTGATTTATGGAGTTCATTTTAAGTTTTATAAAAACAGTGCCGGTGAGGATTATTACCAATACTATATGTCTCAGGAAGACTACAGGGGCATTTGGAGCTATAAATATTTAAAACAGAAATAGATGAACACGTTTTGGTGCAGTACACAATAATATTATACTTTTTGCACCTAAAAATTCAAAAGTCGTCTGCATAATAATATGCAGGCGACTTTTGTAGTCAGTTTAATTATCTTTTACCAAAAATGCTAGTATAAATTAATAATTCCGTTTCCGCCGTTTACCATCATAAATGTTGCGGCAAATACAAGCGAAACGATTGTCATAAGCTTAATAAGAATATTGATTGAAGGACCTGAAGTATCTTTGAACGGGTCGCCAACGGTGTCGCCTACAACGGCCGCCTTGTGCGCTTCGGAGCCCTTGCCGCCGTCTTTAAGACCTTCAATGTATTTCTTTGCGTTGTCCCATGCGCCGCCTGAATTTGCCATGAATATAGCCATCATAACGCCTGAAACAAGCGAGCCTGCAAGAAGTCCGCCAAGCGCCTCAACGCCGAGCAGGAAGCCTACCGCAAGCGGTGTAACAACAGCCATAACGCCGGGAAGTATCATTTCGTGAAGCGCAGCCGTGGTAGAAATGGAAACGCATTTTTCATAATCGGGTTTATCCTTGCCTTCAAGAATACCGGGGAGCTCGCGGAACTGACGGCGAACCTCCTCAATCATCTTGTTTGCAGCCTTTCCAACGCTGCTCATTGTAAATGCGGAGAAAAGGAAGGGGAGCATACCGCCGATAAATAAGCCTACTACAACCTTAGCGTCAAGTATGCTCATTCCGCCGTTGCTTATGCCCGTTGTCTGTGCAAATGAAGCAAAGAGCGCAAGCGCAGTAAGCGCGGCAGAGCCGATAGCAAAGCCCTTGCCGATAGCTGCTGTTGTGTTTCCTACGGAGTCAAGCTTATCC
>CAMOQI010000115.1 GCA_946622835.1 uncultured Candidatus Melainabacteria bacterium | reverse complement strand
ATTTGTACCTGTTCCTGCATTAATAATATCGTCACCTTTTCCGGCTGTAATATTATCATTTCCGCCTTTTGCGTATATCCTGTCTGCTCTTCTGCTTCCTTTTATTGTTTCATTATAATCACTTCCGTTTATTGTTCCGGAACCTGAAATTTTTAAAGTTGCATCTTTTAATATACTTGCCTGTTTTCCGTTTACAAGCACAATTTTATCCAATTTTTTTGATTTTCTAAAATAATCATCTAAGGTAATTGTTTCTTTTTTAATACCGTTTTTACGTGTTATCAACAAATCATTTTTCTTAATATCAAAAGTTAATTCTTCAACGGAGTTAACATCGGTATATCTGATTTTATCTTTATTTGTTGAATCATATATTGTGTCTTTTCCTGCACCTTTTGAAAATACAAAAGTATCAGCACCTGAACCGGAATAAATTTTGTCATTTCCTGCTCCTGCAGTAATTGTATTTTTACCTGATTGAGCTCGAATTATATCATTTCCTTTTCCGGCATTAATTACATCATTTCCTTTTCCGGCTTCTATTGTATCTTTTCTCTTGCTGCCTCTTATAATATCATCTCCGTTTGTACCATTTATTCTGCCGCCTTTTGTTTTTATTATTGTCATACCGTCAGAAGTCAGAGATTCAACAGATTCTGTTCTTTTCATTAAGTTTTCAAGAGCTTTGCTAAATCTATTTTCCAATCTTAATAAATCTCTTTCAGTTCTTATATCGTCATCAAGCAAATCCTCAAAGTCAAAATCCATATCTTCAAAATTAAAAGTTCTGTCTGCAATACCTTTTAATGATACATAACCAAATGTTTTATAGTAATTTTTAACAGTAACTTTATCATTATTACCATACGAAATTATTAAGTCGTTATTTTTTTGAGTATAAGAAAGCTCTGAAAAACTGCTGTCACAAAAATACAAGTAATCTTTTCCGCGACCCATTGTTATAGTATCGTCTCCATCACCTTTTTTGAATTGGAAGATATTTACTCCGCCTTTGCCGTATAACCTGTCATCACCAAGCCCGCCATGAATAAGATCCGAATTATTTCCTCCGTAAACTGTATCATTTCCTATAAAACTTCTATAGTTTTCTTCTGTTGGTCTGTCGTCATCATCCAAACCCCATGGCGCATCTCCGGCAATAAAATTCATATGTTTTGTGGAGCCATATATTTTATCATCTCCGGTACCCCCAACAATACCGGCAGGAAAATTTAATTTTTTCAAATTAATATTATCACTTTCATCTCTTCCTGAGTCTATCATTGTAATTCCATCAGTTTCACTATCATAAAACACTTCCCAATTTCTGTGATTTACTTTTGTCATAATTAAAACTCCTATTTTCCTGTAACACTATGCCTATAAGCTATCATTAATACATTTTTTTTGCAATTATGTTAAAAAACGAACCATTTAAACAATGGTTCGTTTTTCAGTTAAGTTTTTAGGTGATATTATTCTTGTTTTGTTACAATTATTTACCCATTTATTATATAAATTAAACACTTTGCCAGTTTGCAGTGTCAAATTGTGCAATCAGTGCCGTTATTTGTTCTGATGTCCCGTTTTCAAATAAGTCATTAACACTTGCAAAACTTGTGTTATTAGAAATCCAGCTTGCAACAGTTTGAGCTAATGCCGCAATATCAGTATTTGTTAAAGAATAATTATCAGAAGAATTAATTGTTTCAATTGCATTATTTTTAATTGAAATACCTTTAAATGCGCCGTCTGCCTGCCACAAATCATAATTTTCCTTTGACGCATCGGCGGTAAGAATAATATCTCCGACTGTGGCAACACCTTGTGATGCTTTGTAATTCTTATTAACATTGAACATCAAATGCAACTGACGATTATCAGAAGCGTCATTCAAATTTACTTCACCGGTAGATTTTTCATCATACAAAGTTAAACTATCATTACCCATAAGGTCATTAATTGTTTGTTTATTGTTCAGAGTATATGCTCTGTATTCCTCATTACCTTTTGTATCTTCGGTATAGATGTTTTGCCCTCTTAAAGAGTATAAGTCATCTCCGTCATACCCGTAAGCTTTGATATTTGTACCGCTTACCCCAAGGAAATCTTTATCATCAGAGCCATATAGGTTTATATTTAATGATGTAGCATAACCGGCATTTTCGACTATTCCGCCTCTTGCATCACCTCGTTGTAAACTTGAATATGCAGAATTACCTTCTGGGATTTCCTGTGTTTGATAAACTAATATTCGTCCACTCGACAAATTCGAAGTTTGCCAGTCTTTTATTGTTACTGTTTCTGTTTTTGATTTGCCACCAACATCAAAAGTTCTGTGAATTAGCAAATCGTTATTTTTTCTTTCATATTTTAGTATTGTATCTTCATCAAAGTGAAGCTGCCACATTGAAAATGGTTTTGCTTCAAAAATCAAAGTATCATTGCCGTCACCATTTTTAATATAAATTTTTTGCTGACCCATTGCAGAAGGAATACCGTCTCTTATCTCATCTTCTTTCCAAATCAAAGTATCATCGCCTTTCCCTGCGTAAACACTATCAGATTTGTTTACATAAATAATATCAGCTTTATCGCTGCCATATATTACATCAGTATCCGGTGTACCCTCAATTAGACCTTCGCCACTTATTTTTACACCGCCATTTAATGCGATAAAATGATCCATATATTGGTGCTTATCATCATAATATACACTAACATCTCTATTATCGCTATAATAACCTTTTATTGTAAGAGAATCATTTTCCCAACCCGTTGTTGTATACTTAATAACCAAATTATCATTGACTCTGTAGAAATCAAATGCCAAATCCTCAGACATGGTTATATGTACTACTCTATTGAAATTTTCGGGAGTAACTAAGGTTTTATTTCCATGCCCTAAATAAAGATTATAACTACCCATTTCGCTGATATGAACTATATCATCGCCATCACCTGCATATACTGTCGCTCCATTATTTCTTAAATATATATCATCATGCCAAACTGTACCGTTTATGGATTTCTCAGAACTGTCGATAAGGTACTTGTAATTACTCATAGAGTTTATGGTACTGCCAGACTGAATATATTTTACACTATGACCGTTAATTAAAGCATCTTTTAGAGTAACTTTTTCACCGTTCGACCTTGTGATAACAACATTATTATCGGAAAAAGACACCCCTAAATCATCAATGGAACTTATCCCGTTAAATATAAGAGTATCAACCCCGCCTCCGGCTAAAATTGTGTCGTTTTCGTTTCCTGTATTGTGATAAATCTTGTTATTTCCCGTTCCCGCATTTATTGTATCCGCGCCTTTACCGCTAAAAATGGTATCATTACCTGCTCCGCCTTTGGTAATTTCATTATTTCCGCTTTCTAAATAAACTGTATTATTTCCCCCTTTTGACAAGTCTATTTTGTCATTGCCGCTACCTGCATATATTTTGTCATTACCTGTTCCGGCATAAATAATATCGTTGCCTGCGCCGCCATTTAAAGTATTGTTTCCGGAAATCGCAATAATTGTATCATTATCGGCTCCGCCATCTACAACACTGTTACCCTTAATATTTATAATTCTATCTTTTCCGGCCTCAGCGTATACAGTGTTTTTCCCGCCTTTTCCCAAATCAATGACATCATCTCCTGCGCCGCCCCAAATGTTATCAACACCTGTTCCTGCATAAATAGTATCGTTTCCTGCGCCGCCTTTTAAGTTGTTTGTACCGCTTTGCCCATATATTTTATCATTACCTGCTCCGCCATCTACATAGTCATTACCGGATCCTGCTTTTATTACATCATTTCCCGCATAACCGTATAATTTGTCATTACCCTTGCCGCCATATATTGTATCTGCACTCTTTCCGCCATAAATCTTATCATGACCGTCTTGTCCGTTTAATTTATTTTTATACTTGCTTTTCTTAAAATTTATTATATCGTTACCTTTTCCTGCATTTACGGTTAACGCATTTGTCCAGCCTTTTTGTTTTACCCAGGTTATTTTGTCTTTTGATTTTGTACCTGTAATCTTTTTCTTCTTTGGTGTAAACTTAACCGCCATTAATTCAACTCCTTTATTTTTGTACATATCAATTACAATTTTACCTTGATAATAATAATAAAAGTCAAGTTATAAAGTGATACTACACTTGTTTTGTTACAATTATTTACCCAAAAAAAAGACTTTGTTTCCAAAGTCTTTTTCCTACCAATACTAACCTTTTATACTTATACATTTTTACTTTCGTATTCAATTCCCATTTCTTTTAAGGTTTTGATAAAGTTTTGGGCGCAAATTCTTTGTGCTTCCGGTGGAACAATACGTAAAATTTCAACCGTTTTTGAAATTATAGGATCTTTATCATACCAACGGTTATTTGCATTCACCGGTTTTACCATCGCATAAAATTTATCTATTGTTTCTTTTGAAACCTTTTCTTCTATTTTTTGCAAGAAAATTTCCGCTTGAGCTCTCAATTCGGTTTGATAATTTCTTAATAACTCAATTACTTCCAATAATAACGGGTCATGATCATACCAACGTTTATAAGTAGGACTCATTATGTATACCCTCCGTTAGGTTATTTTGGGAATCTTCGTTTTTACGTTCTATCTTCCCTCCTAACAATCTTATCTTATTTTCAAAATTTTCGTATCCTCTATCTATATGATGTA
>CAMOQI010000114.1 GCA_946622835.1 uncultured Candidatus Melainabacteria bacterium | reverse complement strand
TTCGGGCACCGGCATGGTATCTACAAAATTTTGAGCGCTTTCTATTTCCGAATTAAGTGCCAGCCATTTGAAAGATTTTACCATTTTAAGAGGTTTTCTTGTGTCTCCGAGCAATTTTATTTGGAATTTTGTTGCGTAATCATCGGATTTCCCTTCTTCTAATTGAGGGATAGCACTCATTTCTTCTTCGGAAACCGCTTGGCAAAACAGAGTGAAACTCTTTGCCAATACTATGTTTAATCCCGGAGTATTTTTAACAAGGTTAACAGGATTAATATTTGCCAAAGGTCCTAATTTATCTGAAAATGCCGAACCGAGTTTTCCGCGCAAAATCATATCAGCGCTGTTATCCAAAAGCCCGATGTCCCCTGCTATATACAAGGACATGACGTTTCCTTGACTTTTAATTGGGGCTATTTTGGCAAAACCATCATTAAAAGTTAGGTGTCCATATAATGAATTATAACGTGATGTATCAAATGTTACGATATTTGTTATGATAGAACCTATTGCCGATGAGAAAAACGCGTTTTCTCGGATGTTTTCTGCCATTAAGAAATTCTCAAACTTCCCGAAAGGTCCGAGTTGGCCGGTTTTTATGTTAAAATCTATTTCTCCTTTCAAAGATTTCATTTGCTGTTCGACAGAGGTTCCGTTAAATGATATATCTGTTGAAAAATTCATATTCCCGGATACTGCATCTTTCATATTGATTGTGTCAACGAGCATTTTTTCAACGTTAAAATCTTTTCCTTGGAGTTTTGCTGTGATTCCCATATTTAACAAGTTAACATCGATATTTCCTTGTGCATTACCGTCAAAAAGATTCGTTCTGAGCCTGTTTATATGTAAAATGTTATTAAGCAGGGCAAGGTGTCCTGTTGTATCTCTTAATATAATTTTTCCGCTTGCAATGCGTCTTAAATGCATAGAACCGTTTCTTATTTGAATAGGGATATCGCTTGGAGAGCTTGATGCTGTTTTTGTTTCCGGTTTTGGCAGGGATGATATTATCCCTTCGCTAACTTTTAGAATTTTTTCAATGTCAATGTTTCCTGAGCGTATACTTAGGTTATTTATAGTGGTTTTTGCAAGACTTTGAAAATCTGTCCGTAAATCAATATTAAAATCGGAATCATTTGCGTTGACATCTCGTACATGAACTCTTATTTCTCTATTATGAATATTCATTGCAATATTGCGAATTCTAACAAGCCATTGAGGGATTTCAAGTCTTGAGATTTCAAATTTGCCGTTTATATTTGGGTCTTGCAACGCCCCAAAAGCGTTGATTGATCCGGATAATAAAAATTTTGAATTTTCAAATGCGCATATTTTTCCGGTTAATTCATTATGTATAATTATTCTGAATAGACTCAAGAACGGTTTACGGTGAAGATTTGTAAGAATAGCTTTAAGGTTAACTATTTCTTTTGCGGCGACAAGATTGTGCATAAAGTTATCACTAAGTTGTGCATTTGCAGGTCTTACAAATATTCCTGAGCGATGAACTACTATATTATTGTCGCGTTTTTCCGCGTATAATTGCAACAGTACATTTTTACCCACTAACTCTTCGATTTCAACGGGTGTAATATATGAATTCGCTTGAGCTTGTGCTTGTACAGCAATACGCATTCTGTCTTTTTTTGAAATAAAATCAGCATTAACCGGAATTGCGCCTGAAGATTCCAAATATGGTGCAATAGCCTCTCCTATAAATGTTTTTATGTCATTATCATTTATAAATCCTCTTGCAGTTATGTGAACATCAGGATTTGACAAATAATTTTTTATTCCTCCGGACAGTGCGATTATCGAATTTTTATTAAATCTTATGTCTGAAATTGGGATTGTTGCATCTTTATTATCAAAATCCACTTGTAAATATTCATTAATAATTGTTGAACCGGAATTGTTTATAGTGAATTTGAATCCTGTATTTGAAAGCTTACCTCGGAGATTATCCGAACCCATTACAAATACAAATTTTGATAATTTGTTATCTAAGCTGTATGAATTGTTTTTGTCATTGAGGTTAAAGTCCTGAAGTTCGGCTTTTATCAGGGCAAGGGTGTTTTTTATTTCTCCTTTTATTTTTGAATCTATAGAGACAAAACCTGAGTTTAGGTTGTAATTTTCTTTTATTTGTCTTGGGGCAAATGCTTTGTATAGCGCAGGCAGCGGAATCTTTTGCGCAAAAATATTTATATCCGCATATGAGTTTTCTCCGATTGTTCCTGATATTTGAAGCGGTCTGTTGTTTATTAGTGCGCTGGTATCTTTTAATACAAGCATGTCATCATCTAAAATTACATTTGCTTTGATGTTGTTTAGAATTAGACCTATTGTTTTGTCATAAATATTTCCGTCGCGGATTATAAATTTTCCGTTTGATTCAAGTGATTTAAAATCTGTTTTAATTTTAAAGTTTGAATAAATATAACCGCCGGCAGTCATGTTTGTGAAGTTGTGTTTTATATTGATAGTATCAAGGTATGCTTTTGCGATGTTTAACAAGTTTTGCAAATGTACTTTTGTTGATTTAAATGTTAAATCAAGATACGGGTTGGCTCCTGTTGAAACTGTGCCTGTCATGTTTAAGTATTCGTCTTTTGTCGCAAAAATATTTGTATCGATGTCAAAAGTGTTTCCTTTTGCGATAAGCTTAAAATATGAGGGCGGAAGTTCCAATCCGGATAGTGTTATAGATGTATTTTCTATGTTAATATTCCCTTTAGCCCATAATTTATCGTCATTTTTACCGCGTCTGACTTTTATTTTTGAATTTATATCGGATTTTAAATCGTATGCTCTATATGCTTCTATCGGATTGAAAAACGGTAATTCAAAAACAGCTTCATCATCTTGTACTCGTTGTTTAAATTTTATGTTCGGGATGAATGAATCCAAGTCAATATTTGCGCTGATATTTTTGTTTTCGTCACTGAATAAATTTAAATCAGCTTTTAGCTTTGCAATTTTTTTGTTAAAGTATCCTGCTTTTATTTGATTGCCGTTGATTGTAAGTTTGTGAGAAACTTTTGTATCATCAATTTTAACCTTGTAATTATTTAATTTAACGGATGGGGCGAAAATTTTAATCTTTGAAATGTCAAACGGAGGTTGTGTCGGTTCTTTTTGCTCAACAAGCCCGAGTCGTTTTTGCTCACGTTTTTTGTTCACCAAATCTTCATATACTTTTGCAGCTTTGTATTTTTCACTATTTACAATCTCAAGATTAATTTCCGGAGAATTTATTTCCACTTCGCTTACCCTGACCGATAAAAGAAGTAATGAAGGTAAAAATACTTTTGTTTTGAAGGTATCTGCGCTTAACAAAATCGAGCCGTCAGGCAGTGTGACTTTTATATCTTTTGTTTTTAGCCCTGCTTCCAATAACGGAGTTGTAATAACATCGACATTGTCAAAATCTATGTTAAAACCGGTGTTTTCTCTGACAATTTTTTGGATTTCATGCTTATATGCGTTTAAATCTACCTTCTTTGGCAGGATAAACAAAAATGAAAGATACAAAATAACTGTTATGCCAATTAATAAAACGCCGATTATTTTCAAAAAATTTTTCATGAAATTCCCCTTGTTTACCCTTAAAGTATACAACAAAAACAAATATAAACAATAAACCATATGGAATAATTTATAAGGATTTGACGAAATATAAAATGTAAAAATAATGTTATTAATTGAGGTCTCTTTTACTGAAATAATCCTGCTATTACTCCTTTTGGCAGGATTTTTATTTTAGACCCGTTTTAAGACATTTGTACAGATACAGAATATTTTTTTCGCTATCCAGTGCGTTTATTATCTCTTGTTTCATATCGGGGTAAGAAATTTCTTTGAATACAAATAATTCATATATTTCAGTGTCAAGAGCTTTTGCAATCGACGTAAGGTTTTCTGCCGTGGGGTAATTGTTGCCGTTTTCTATACGACTGATATTCTTTGGATCAATACCAACTTGCTCAGCCAGCTGTTCTTGTGTTATTTTGCGCTGTTTGCGCAGTCTTTGTATATTTTGTCCAAGATTTTCCTTTAATGCCATAATACCCCTTTTTTATATAATGCCCAGTTTATTTAAAACATGTAACCATCTTATAGGTAATAAAAATAAATAATTCTATTCATGGTATTGACATAAATATATTTATAAGATATAATATTAATATATTTCTATATAACAAATAGAAAATAGCGTTTTTTGTTATGGGTTGTTATGGAACTTGAAAAAAGAAAGGTGAAAAGATTATGACAAAAAAATTCGGTTTTACTTTGGCTGAAGTGTTAATCACTTTGGGTATTATTGGTGTAGTTGCAGCTATGTCTATTCCGACATTGATTGCTAACACAAATTCTGCAAAATTCAGATCTCAATTTAAAAAATCAGTTGCTACATTGAACCAAGCAGCTTTGATGTCACAAGCACAATTTGATTATGATTTTGCGACAGCAGCTACAAATGCAAGTACAACATCAACTACAAATGCTGCAAACAGCATAACAGTTAATGCTTTGTTATTAAGTACATTATCAGGTGCAACATATTATAATTCATTAGAAGCTGCAGGATATACAAATGATAATAAACCTTCAGGCGACAATATACCTGCTGATGCAACTCATGCTGTAAAAATGGCAGATGGTTCTATGTTTGTGTTTAATGGCGCCCAAATACAAA
>CAMOQI010000113.1 GCA_946622835.1 uncultured Candidatus Melainabacteria bacterium | reverse complement strand
AACTGTTTTCGGCAGTGTGTTATGGGGGAATGAGAATTGTTTATCATTGTGTTAAGATTATAACACATTTTTTTGGAAATTTAAAGTTTTTTATTGTATATTTTTGATATGCAAAAAACATTAAAAAATGAGAAAGATTTAAAAATAAAAGCCCCGATTGTAGAAGCCCTCAAAACAGCCTATATCAATCCGACTTATCAATTTCATATCCCCGGACATACAAAGGGTCTTGGAACGTTGCCTGATTTTAGAAATTTGGTAGGACGAAAAGCTTTGATGGTTGATACAACAGATGAGTTTGACAATTTGGGTACATTAACCCCTGCAACAGGTCCGATTAAAGAA
This sequence comes from uncultured Candidatus Melainabacteria bacterium, assembly GCA_946622835.1. Lineage (GTDB taxonomy): Bacteria > Cyanobacteriota > Vampirovibrionia > Gastranaerophilales > Gastranaerophilaceae > Zag111. The sequence goes on along the minus strand of CAMOQI010000113.1, from coordinate 4,389 downwards.
GCGGAGGAATTAGCGGCGTCAGCTTTTGGTGCAAAAAAGACTTTCTTTTTGCTAAATGGTTCTACTGTCGGGAATCTTGCTATTGCAATGGGTTTGACTAAAAAAGGGCAAAAAGTTATTGTAAATCGCAATTGTCACAGGTCCGTTTTGACAGGATTGATAATTTCAGGCGCCGATCCGTTGTGGATAATTCCTGAAAAGCTCAGTGAATGGGGGATTTGGGGTAATGTTGATGCTTCTGATGTAGAAGATTTGCTCAGGAAAAACTCCGATGTGTCTATGGTTTGGATTACAAATCCGACCTACGAAGGTGTTGTTTCTGATATTAGAGCGATAGCTGAGATTTGTAAAAAATATGATGTGCCGCTTGTTGTTGATGAAGCTCACGGATGTTTGTGGAATTTTAATGATAAGTTACCTGAAACCTCTTTGAAATTAGGAGCGGATATTGTCGTTCATTCTTTGCATAAAACAGGCGGAAGTATGAGTCAGTCTTCAATGCTGCATATAAGCGAGAATTCAAAAATTTCTGCTGATGATGTTGAACGGGCTTTGATGCTTTTGCATACAACAAGTCCTTCCTTGATGCTTTTGGGAAGTCTTGATGCGGCAAGAGCGAACCTGCAAAGTCAAAGAGGACAAAAGCAACTTGCAAGAGCAATTTCGAATGCAAAGTATCTTCGTTCTGAAATTGATAAAATGTCTTCTATTCATCATCTGAAATCTGATTTTGGTTATAAAACTGATGTTACAAAGATTTTTATAAAAGCTGACGGTTTGTCCGGTAAGAGGTTGGAATCAATTTTGGAAATTGATTTTGGAATAGAAGTTGAAAGTGCGTCTGATGAAGGGCTTTTGATTTTATCAAATATCGGAAATAAACGTTCGGATTTTGAATATTTGGCGCAGTGCCTGCACAAAATTGATAATCATAATTACAAAGACATTTATTATCTTGAAAATAAAAAGCATATGCCTATGTTAACTCCTATTATCAAAAAGAGTTTGAGGGAAGCTTATTTTTCGCCAAAAGAGATTATTCCTAAAAATCAGGCTGTTGGAAGATTATCAGGAGAAGTTGTGGCGGAATGTCCTCCCGGGATTTCGATACTGCTTCCGGGGGAATTGATAACAGAAGCTCACTTGCCTTATCTGGCGGATTATGAAGTAATTGAAGTTTTGAAATAAATAAATAAAGTCTGTTTGAATTGTTACAAATTCCCTCAAATTTTGAAAAAATTTTATATTCGTGTTATTATTTACCCAAAGAAGAAGAAATATTTACAATAAGGGGAAAGATATGATTTCAGTAAACGATTTTAAGACAGGTTTGACGTTGGAATTGGATAACGGGCTTTGGTCTGTTGTTGAATTTTTGCACGTAAAACCCGGCAAAGGTGCGGCGTTTGTTCGTTCAAAATTGAAAAACGTTATTACCGGTCAAGTTGTTGAAAAAACATTCAGAGCAGGTGAAAAAGTTGCAAAAGCTACTTTAGACAGACGCGAAATGCAATACCTATATAAAGAAGGTGCATCATATGTTATGATGGACAATGAAACTTATGATCAGGTTCATGTGGAAGAAGCTCAAATCGGAAGCGGTGTTAAATACCTTAAAGAAAACATGAATGTTATGATATTAACTCACGAAGGGAAAATCATTGGTGTTGATATTCCTGCGCACGTTGAATTAGAAGTTGTTGATACTCCTCCTGCAGAAAAAGGTAACACTGCTCAAGGCGGTACAAAACCTGCAACATTAGAAACAGGCGCAGTTGTTAACGTTCCGTTCTTTGTTGCAAACGGTGATATTATAAGAGTTGATACAAGAACTAACGAATATTTGGATAGGGTGTAAGTAATAGGAATACAGGTGATATCTATAACTTTATAGATACTGTATTTTCCTGCAAAATATGTAAAAGGAAATTTTTATGAGATTAGAAACAGAATTTATAGAAAAATTGGCACAAATAATAGCAGACAACGGTTTGTCTGAGATTTCTTTGGAGGACGGAGAGCAAGCTATTACCGTGAGAAAAGATGTAATGGTTGCATCTTCTCCTGTGGTTGCTCCTGTTGCTCTTCATTCGGCATCTGCGCCTGCTGCGGCTCAAGCTTCAGCCGCAGGTGAGGTTGATGAAAAGAAAGGAAAGCCGATTACATCACCAATGGTGGGAACTTTTTATAAAGCTCCGTCTCCTGATGCGGATCCGTTCGTGTCTGTGGGTTCAGTCGTAAAACAGGGTGATGTTGTATGTATAGTTGAAGCTATGAAGATGATGAATGAAATCGAAGCTGAAGTTGCAGGTAAAATTGTTGAAATATGCGTTGAAGACGGTCAGCCGGTTGAGTTTGGTCAAGTCTTGATGTATGTGGAATAGAAAGAATTGTGACGTTAAGACGATATGTCTTTAAGTTCATTAAAGATATTATAGCTTTTATGGAACATATTGTGAATGATATAATCATAGCGTCCTAACGTCTTATCGTCTTAATGACTTGAAAGGATAATATGTTTAGAAAAGTTTTAATAGCAAATAGAGGCGAAATTGCCGTAAGAATTATAAGAGCTTGCAGAGAATTAGGAATTCCGACGGTTGCAATATATTCTCAAGCTGATGCGAATTCACTGCACGTCAGGCTTGCAACTGAGGCTTATTGTATAGGACCTGCAAAAAGTACAGAAAGTTATTTGAGTATTCCTGCGATAATGTCAGCGGTTGATGTATCTGGCGCTGATGCGATTCATCCCGGATACGGTTTTATGTCAGAAAATGCCGACTTTGTGGAAATTTGTGAAAAACAGGGAGTAAAATTTATCGGGCCGTCATCTGAGGCGATGCGCAAAATGGGGGATAAAGCTACTGCACGCCAAACTATGATAGATAATGATGTTCCTGTTACTCCGGGAACAGGTATTGTTCAGACTCCGGAGCAAGTTCAAGAATTTGCGCATGAAGTTGGTTATCCGATTATTTTAAAGGCAACTGCCGGCGGCGGCGGTAAAGGAATGAGAATTTGCCGCAATGATGAAGATGTAAAATTGAATATGGAGCTTTGTCAGGCTGAAGCTAAGAATTTCTTCGGAAACCCTGATGTTTATGCCGAAAAATATTTAGAAAATCCCCGTCATATTGAAGTTCAAATTTTGGGTGATAGTTATGGTAATGTAATTCACTTGGGTGAAAGAGATTGCTCAATTCAAAGAAGACACCAAAAACTGTTGGAAGAAGCACCATCACCTGCGATAGATGAAGAAACAAGAGCGCAAATGGGGGCTGCTGCTGTCCGTGCAGCTAAAGCGATTAATTATGAAGGTGCGGGAACTTGTGAATTTTTACTTGATCACGACGGAAAATGGTATTTTATGGAAATGAATACCAGAATTCAGGTTGAGCATTGTGTTACTGAACTTGTTGCATGTGTTGATATAGTTCGTGCTCAGATTTTGATAGCATCTGGTGAACCGTTAAAATATACCCAAGATGAAATTCAATTAAAAGGACATGCTATAGAATGTCGTATCAATGCCGAAAATCCTGCAAAAGGTTTTATGCCTAATCCGGGTGTAATTTCAGGATATTTGGCTCCGGGCGGATTTGGCGTCAGGGTGGACTCTCATGTTTACCAAGATTACGAAATTCCGCCGTATTATGATTCTATGATAGGAAAACTTATCTGTTGGGGGCGTGACAGAAACGAAGCAAGACGCAGAATGTATCGTGCTTTGAAAGAATATGTTGTAACTGGCGTTGAAACAACTATTCCGTTCCACCAAGATATCATTGAAGATGAGGTGTTTATGAGCGGTAAATTTAATACCGGATTTATTGAAGAATACTACAAACGCAAAGGCATTCAAGAGGGGTAGGGGTAAATATATTGTTGGGCAAGTATGCCCAACCTACGAACTGGAGTTCAGCTCAACATGAAATTTTTTGGTATAATATGTAAGTTGGGCTTTCAGCCCAACACTTGATTAATTGTGTTTTAGAAGAAGTAGAAAAACATATTAGAAAGTAGGTTGGGCATACTTGCCCAACACAATTTTATACAATATTAACAAATCATATGACTATGCTAAAATAATGCTATGAATTATCGCAGAGTCTATATACAAAATAGTGTTGTTCATATAATTATATCCTCATATAATCGTATTTCTGTTTTTACGGAATATATTGACATTTTAAGAGATGCTTTTCGTAATACAATGAAGAATTATAAATTTAAAATAATTTCAATTTGTATTTTACCCGACCATATACATTTGTTATTAAAGCCAAATAATATTGAAGAATATCCGAAAATAATCTCATCTGTAAAGTATTATTTTTCAAGAAATATTGGGCAGGTATGCCCAACCTACAATGATTTAAAACAGGG
>CAMOQI010000112.1 GCA_946622835.1 uncultured Candidatus Melainabacteria bacterium | reverse complement strand
ATTTTCTTAGCTTACGAATTGTTGCATAACTTCAAATGGTTTTTCTACAACTTCCATGGAATTTCTGGTTATAATTCCTCTTTTAAGTTCGGTAAAACTTGCTTTTTTAGAGCTGAACTTATTTTTCAAAAATTCATATGCTACTTTCGGGTCACACTTTGTTCCGCAGGTGAACAGGTCAACTGCAGCATAGCCAAGTTCAGGCCAAGTGTGAATTGCTAAATGACTTTCAGAAATTATAACAACTCCTGATACGCCATATGGGTTAAACATGTGAAAACATTTTTGTACAATTGTTGCTCCGCATTCTAACGCGGCATCTATCATGTATTTTTCTACTCTGTCAATGCTGTTTAGTGTGTTTGGGTCACATTCAAAAAATTCCGCCAAAACGTGCTGACCCAAGTGTATTTCATCCAATTCCGAATGTTGCTTAAACATGTCTAAAGGTGAATCTGTCAATTTGTTTTTCTCCTTACTGTATAAATGTATATTTCGTACTACTACATAATATACTAAAAAATAAAAATTTGTTATTTTTTGATAAAAAATGTCTTCTTAAATATAAATAACTGTCATAAATACACTTATATATTACATTTTGAAAAATTTAAGGTATTAAGTTTTATTAAGTCTATTTAAAACGATTAGGTTTTGTTATAAAATTATGATATGAATAACAAAATTTTGATAGTGGATGATGATGTATCAATAAACGAGCTTGTTAGGGTTAATTTAGAACTTGCCGGTTATAAAGTTGTGCAGGCTTATGATGGTGTTAAGGGTTTTGCGCTGGTGAAGCAAGAGATGCCATCGGTTGTTATTTTGGATGTTATGATGCCTGATGTTGATGGATTTACGGTTGCGAAGCGAATAAGACAGAATGAAGAGACCAAAAATATTCCTATTATTATGCTTACGGCGCTTTCGCAATTAAATGACAAAGTAAACGGTTTTAATATCGGAGTGGATGATTATTTAGTGAAACCTTTTGAAATTGAGGAATTGCTGGTAAGGGTAAGGGCTATACTAAAAAGGACACACCAAATTCCGAATTCTGCTTCTGTCAGAGATTTGTTGACATTGAATGAGATTACTCTTTTGCCGGAGCAGTACGCTGTTAAAATAGGTGAAAACCAAGTAAAATTGACCCCTATTGAATTTGAAATATTTAATCTGCTTTTCCAAAATCATGGCAATATGGTATCTTCGGCTAAATTATTAAAAGATGTTTGGGGATATTCTCCGGATGATGATGTTGAAACAATTCGGGTTCATATAAGGCATCTGCGCTCAAAAATTGATAAAATTTCAAATGGTAAAAAATATATTGAAACTATCTATGGCGGTGGTTATAAGTTAAATATATAGAGCTATGGCAGAAAGTTTATTAAAATTTAAGGGTTCATGGAGAAGTTATCAAAAACGAATATTAGATAACCTGCAACTTCATTTGTCGGATGAAAAATTGCATATAGTTGCAGCTCCGGGGGCAGGTAAAACGACCTTAGGTATTGAGGTTATTTCACGTATTAATCGCTGTTCTCTTATTCTTTGTCCGACAAATACCATTAAAAACCAGTGGAGGGATAGAATTTGTTCGGCTTTTCTTGATGCCCCTCATTTTGATATGGTGTCAACAGATATAAGAAACCCTGCGTATATAACAGTTACTACTTATCAGGCTCTTCTGGCGGCTTTTTGCGACAATTCGTCGGTGAATGATTCGGAAATTGATTCTGAAGATGAAAACAGCTATAGTAATAAAGAATTTGAGCAAGATGATGACTCTATGGTTGGCTCAAAAAGGTTTAGTCAGGCCAAAGCTGATGAAATAATCGATATATTGAAGTCTGCCGGAATTTCGCTTTTGTGTTTTGATGAAGCTCACCATCTTCGCAAAGAGTGGTGGAAAGCTTTAACATATTTAGTCGAGCAAATCAATCCGAAACAGACTGTTTCATTGACGGCAACTCCGCCTTATGATGTGGATTATAAGGAATGGCAGAGATATGAAGAGCTTTGCGGCCCGATTGATGAGATTATATCTATTCCGGAATTGGTAAAAAATGGGGATTTGTGTCCTCATCAGGATTTTATTTATTTCTCTTTGTTGAAAGACTCTGAAAAAGAGTTGATAAAAAAGTTTAATGCTTCGGTGAGAGAGCTTGTTGAGAGGCTGACTTCGGATGATGAACTGTCGGATTATTTTTCAAAGATGTCCTTTTTAAATCCTAAGGATAAAGACATTGAATTTATTTTTGAAAATCCTGATTTTTATGTGAGTATAGTTTCTTTTTTAAAATTAAAAGGCTATAAGATTCCCAAGAGATTTCTCGATTTATTTGGAGCCAATGAATCTGAAATTCCAAAATTTGATATCAATTCTGCAAAAAATTTGTTAAACGGGCTTTTGATTACAGATAGTGATAAATTTGGGGCTATCCAAAATAAGATAGTGGAATATCGAAATTTGTCGCAAAGTCTTGGCTTGGTTCAAAATAAAAAAATAGTATTAAATGATAGTTTGAAAGTTCAAAAACAAATTGCACATTCTGTTGGTAAGCTTGATTCTATATGTGAAATTGCACAAATAGAAATTGAGAATTTGGGTAATGATTTACGAATGGTAATTTTAGCGGATTTGATTAAGGCTGATGATTTTGATAATTCGCACGTCGGAGTTATTCCAATTTGGAGAATGCTTAAGCAAAAGTATGGTGAAGATGTTAGCATAGGTGTGTTATGCGGATCATTAATTGTTCTTCCCGTTTTTGTTGAGAAGGATTTAATTGCGCTAATGGCTGAATATGCTCTTGATAGTTCTTCTGTTGTTTTGATGCAGTATAATTCAGATAGTGATTTTATCAAAGTAACTCCAAAGGATTCTGTAAAAAACAAAATTGTATCTGTAGTGACAGAGTTGTTTAACAGAGGGGTAATTAATATTTTGATTGGGACTCAGGCATTGCTGGGTGAGGGTTGGGATGCTCCTGTAATAAATTCATTGATACTATCAAGTACGGTAAGTTCTTATATGTTGTCAAATCAAATGAGGGGAAGGGCTATTCGTGTTGATAAGAATAATCCGAATAAAATTTCAAATATATGGCATCTTGCTTCTGTTGCAATTCCAAATGGCGACTTAGTGAAAAATGTTATTGGTTCCGATATTGAGACCGATGCCGGTTATTATGATATAAAACAGTTATCAAAGAGGTTTGAAGGTTATGAAGCTCCCTCTTATTTTGAAAATCATGAAATTGTAAGCGGAATTTCAAGGCTTTTGGGCAAAGGGTATGAAGGAAAAATAAGGTCAAATAAAGAACAATTTTTTATTGATTTTAACAAGATTTCTGTAGAAAATGCTAAAAATCGTCGGCAGACTCGACTTTGGTGGGAGAATTCATTATACAAGGGACATTCAAAGGATGCAGTTTCTATGTCAATTGGTGTCGAATCCGAAAAAACAACTCCAAAAACGTTAGTTTATAGTGGTTATAAACAGGCTTTTATCTCATTACTTCTTTTGTATGGATTTGCTAATTTCATGGCATACACTTACGGTATAATTTCAATGTATTTTTATTTAGTTCTATTTGGAATTTTTGCTGTATTTGCTTTTAACATATTCCTAAAATATTTGAGAACCGGCTCATGTGCTTCTGTTATGAAGCAAATTGCAATTATTCACCTTGAAACTTTGTATCATATGGGTTATATAAAAACGGCTTTGAAAAAGGTGGGTATCTCGGTTTCTGATATGGATTATTTATATTTGTCATGTAAGAACTTAACGACCGAGGAAAATAACTTATTGATTAAATCAATTCAAGAATTTCTTGATCCTGTGGAAAATCCTCGTTATTTATTAGTTCGGGAAAATAGATTTTTAAATACAGTGAAACAGGTTGATTATTATGCAATCCCTGCGCTTATTGCACAGAATAAGCCAAACGTTGAAGTATTTGAATCCCTGTGGCATAAATATATAGGGGACTGTAAAATCTTTTATACACGAAATATTCAAGGTCGTAAATTGTTGTTAAAAGCCAGAAAAACCGCATTTTCAGCTTCAAAACGCGAAAAATCACGTAAGCTTTCAAAGTGGCAATAACTTATGGTGAATAAATTGTAGGAGTTTGGCCGTAAAAAAGACCCAACTTTCGTTGAGTCTTGATATTTGCTCCAGGCCAGACTTGAACTGGCACCGAGTTTGCACCCGATTGGATTTTAAGTCCAACGCGTCTACCGATTCCGCCACTGGAGCGTATTTTTTGAGTTTATATTCGATTGTCAAAATGTACTTATTTGATTGCTGCCTGCGTCTACCTCCCCTCTCGCAAAACGATACTTAATCGTTTTGCTCGGCAGAGTGCCACTGGAGCGTGTTTTTTTGAGTTTATATTCGATTGTCAAAATGTGGCTTTCGCACAGCTATCGTATATCAAATATTTAACGTTGTCAAACGGAAAATTTTGATAGATATTTGTTTATTGATTCTATTCGGTTTGTTAAGTCTGTTATTAATGTGGAAAGGGCGCTTTTAACGGTTGATTTATCTTTGCAGCTGTAATATCCGAGAAGACCGGATTTGACGTTGCTGTATAAAAGTTCTTGAAATTCAGAAATTTTAGCGTATAAATTTTTATCAATTACGTTTTGGGTTTTTGATAGGTATATAAATAGTTCTGCTATTTTTAATTTTGCGCGGTTATATTTTCCAAATAGTATATCGGCTTGTATGTTACGCATTGAGTTTAGAATTTCATCATAAATTCCAAG
>CAMOQI010000111.1 GCA_946622835.1 uncultured Candidatus Melainabacteria bacterium | reverse complement strand
CACAAGATTTTGGCAAGGCGCAAGACACTTTCCTATATGATAATACAGGCAAGGTCGTGATTTAAATTTTGGAGTTTTACACTGTTTTAACGGAAAAATCTTTTTTAAAAAATCTAAAGTTGAATGCATTGCGCGAATGTCTGTATATGGACCGTAATATCTACCTTTTTCAACATTCATATTACGTTTGCGCACAATTGATATTCTGGGGAAATCCTCATTTGTAATAAGAAAATACGGATACTTTTTATCATCTTTTAATAAAATATTATATCGCGGTTTATGCTTTTTAATTAAATGACTTTCAAGAATTAATGCCTCAACCTCAGTATTTGTAATAATATACTCCAAATGATCAATTTGAGACACAAGAATATTAACCTTTACGCTGTCATGATGCTTTCGGTTAAAATATGACATCACACGGCGCTTTAAAATTTTTGCCTTCCCTACATAAATTACTTCATTATCCGAATTGTAATAAATATAACAACCCGGTAAAGACGGCAAAAGTTTTAAACTATCCTTCAGCTTTTCATTCATATATATATTATATCACACATTCTCCCTCTTTCTTAAATGTATAAAAAAAACCCCGCTTGGTGCGGGGTGAAATTCTTTTCTAGGAATTTAGGAATAGGAATTTTTCTCTCTCTTTTTTAAACGGAATTTTATTTTCTCTTTTAATATCTCTCGTGTTTACTTAACGTTTACATATATATAAAGTATATACTTTTTGTATAATTTCAGGGTGGGCTTATTTCGTTACAAAAGTTAACAAAACAAAATAAAAAACTTATGGCTCAAATTTTTATTGAGTACCATAAGTTTCTTATTTTAAAGTAATTTTTATCCTTATGTCAAAGCAAAGGTCATATCAGCTTCAACACAAACTTTTCCATCCACAGAACCTACACCGTGTGCTTTGCAGATAGGACCTTTTAATTTGGTAAGTTCTACAGATATTTCAAACCTATCACCCGGTCTTACGATATTCTTAAATCTTGCATTTTCAACACCCGCATAAAGCGCCAATTTACCTTGAAATTGAGGTAATTTCAGCAAAATAGGAGCAGAGCATTGAGCCATTGCTTCGAGTTGCAAAACTCCGGGCATCACCGGATTTCCCGGAAAATGTCCTTGGAAAAATTCTTCATTCATAGTTAAGTTTTTATAACCCTTACAATATTTCCCCGGCACACATTCGGTTATCTTATCTATCAAAAGGAAGGGATACCTGTGAGGAAGCATCTCCATAATTTCCATAATATCCATACTAAATGGTTCGTGTTGGATTTCTTCTGTCATAATTCTCTCCTTATATTTCTATTAACTTATCCTTCAACATTTTTGCCACTTTAACATGCACTGCATGTCCAGCTTCTTTTGCAAGAATTTGGCATCTAAAATTCAGCGGATTGACACCGGTTAAATACAAATCCCCAATCAAATCAAGCAATTTATGCTTTATAGGTTCATTTTGACTGCGCAATTCTGTTGTATAACCGCCATCATCCGTTAAACCTACGGTATTATCACGGGTTACTCCTTGAGCAAACCCAAGCATTTGGAATTTTTTTAAATCTTTATAAAAACCAAATGTTCTTGCTTCAATAATTTCATACTTATTTCTCGGATTATAATTTACGAATCTCCGTGTTAAATCAGAATGATCATAATTCACTGCATAAGATATAAAAAGATTATCCGAAGGAAGCACAACCAAGCTTGTTTTCCCGTTTATGTAATACACAGGCTCTTTAACCGTGTAAAATTTTTCTTTTTCAAAGAAAGGCTTATCAGTCCCCGCCTCTTTAATAGCTTTGACCCATTCTAAAGAACTGCCGTCCAAGATAGGTACTTCTTCCTCGGACATATAAATATCAACAGAATCAACGCGGCAAAATGCTAAAGCTGCAGAAAGATGCTCCGTTAACATTGCACGAACTTTTCTTGTTCCAAGAACAACGCAATGATCTGTAGATAAAACATTATCCGTATCGGCAACAAACGAGTCTTTATCTTTTACAAAATATCTTATTTTACCTGATTTTGACGGAACCAAAGTTAATTCACAATGTTTATTCTTCATTAACCCGTTTCCGGTTATTTTAATTTCTTTTTTTATTGTAGTCATTGATTCTTACTTATTTATATTGTCTTCAAATTCTTTAAATAAAGGTTCGTACTTTTTAAATTTAGCGATAATATCACCGGCATCTTTCATTGTCTTAAGCTGCTTGATAAAATCTTTTCTCGGAACAGCAGGAATACCGACAATTATTGACTTTGCAGGGAAAGATTTTGTTACTCCGGCTTTTGCGGTAATAATGGTATCAGAACCGATTTCAATGTGATCAGCCAAACCGGCTTGCCCTGCAATAACAACCCTGTCACCGATTACACAGCTTCCTGCAATACCGACTTGAGAAACAATTAAACAACCTTTTCCTACACGACAGTTGTGTCCTATCATTACAAGATCATCAATTTTTGTATTGTCGCCTATTGTGGTATTTTCTATAGTTCCCCTATCAATAGTAGAATTAGCACCAATTTCTACGTTATTTCCTATAACAACAGATCCGATTGAAGGGATTTTGAAAATAACTTGTTCAATATCACCTTCTTTAATTTCGCCCTCTTGTCTTGCATTTTCAATATTATTAGGATTTTCGGTAACAAAACTAAATCCGTCTGAACCTAACGAAACACCATGATGCAATATTACATCATTACCAACCTGAACCCTGTCACCAATATTTACACCGGGATGGAAGAAACAATTATTCCCGATTTTTACATTACTTCCGATATACGTATTTGCAAGGATTTTTGTATTATCCCCGATTACGGCATTAGGTGAAATTACAACATTTGGACCAACACAAACATTCTGTCCAATCTTTGCACTGGGATCAACTACGGCAGTGGGATGAATATTTTGGTTTACAACAGGCGGAACATAGAAAAGGTTTAACAATTTCATCATTGCAAGCCTTGGTCTTTCAACCTCAATCGTTGTTAATCCGTCTATTTGAACCCCTAATGGCACAAGAGCAGCCTTAGCTTTTGATTTTGAAAGATTCGCAATCTCTTCTTCTCCCAAAGCCAAAGCTAATGTATTTTCATCGCTCAACAACGGCGGTGCAATATTCGTGATTTCGGGACTTTCTGCCTTAGTCAACATACCACCTGTGATTTGTGTAATTTCATCCACTGTAAAAGATTTCATTATCCATTCTCCTTATTATTAATTTTGTTTATTGTTTCTGTTGTTGATTTTCCAGGAACAAATTCTATAAATTCAACTCTTGTGCCATTTTTATTAACAACATCTGCCTCCGGCAAAGTTTCCATTGTGTAATCCGCACCTTTTGTATAAACATCCGGTTTTATTTCATCTAAAAGATTTCGCGGACTATCTTCATCAAAAAGAACAACATAATCCACACAAGTCAATGCACACAGAACTTCTGCCCTATCTTGCTCATTATTTATCGGTCTTGTCGGACCTTTTATTGAGCGAACGGAAATATCCGAGTTGAGCAAAATTATACTGTAATCCGCAAAAGATTTTGTTTTTTGCAAATATCTGACATGCCCGACATGCAAAATATCAAAACAACCGTTTGTCACTACAACAGTTTTTCCGCTTTGGTGAAGCGTTTTTACAAAATCTGACAGATTTTCTCTTCTTAAAATTTGCCCCATATTTTATCCCTGTAATTTCAATCAATTATACCTTAAAAATAATTAAAATATCCGTTTTTTTAACAAAAAGTAATAAAAAACTCTCCGATAATAGAGAGTTTTTTATTTATCAACAAATGTAATAATCGTTTTGAATTTATTAAACATATTACCCCAAGGTGCATTTAGCTTGTATTTATCTAAATCCAATTTAGATTGATTAGTTGAAATAAATCTATCTATTGAAGGCTGCTCATCCACCGTAAATACTCTGTATGAAGCTCTGAATCTCGCCCTTTTTGCAACCTCATTTATTGCATTGTTACGTTTTGCTTCGCGTTTCAATTTATGTGTTGTAGACCACCACTCCGGTGAATTGAAAACCTTGTCCTGAATTTTTAATAATTTTACTGAATCTGCTAGTGTTGGCATTATATTTTCTCCTGTTTTTATTTTACTAAAACAGCTAAAATAATTTTTTGCTAATAAAGTTCCATTTCAATAACTTTTTTGCATAATCTAACAGTATTTAATGCCGCACCGATTCTTATGTTATCTGCAACACACCAAAGAGAAATTCCGTTTTCAAACGCAATATTTTTTCTTATTCTGCCCACAAATACAGGGTCAACTCCTGATGCGTCACAAACCGTAGGATATTCAAAATTATCGGGATTGTCAATAACCTCAACCCCAAACGAAGTTTTAAGCAGCTGTCTGACATCTTCTGTTGATACAGGTTTTGCAAATTCTATATCAACGGCTTCCGAATGCCCGTTATACACAGGAACACGAGCCGCCGTACAAGATATCGGCAAATCTTGCGGTAAATGAAGGATTTTTTTCGTTTCATTTACAACCTTCATTTCCTCTTTTGTATAACCGTTATCACAAAATATATCAATCTGAGGTAAAACATTAAACGATATAGGCTTTTTAAAAGCTTCGGGAGTAAAACCTTCTTGCGCCAATGTTGCTTTAGTGTTTGCGGTTAGCTCGTTTATCGCCTTCAAACCCGCACCGGATACTGCCTGATATGTAGATACAATAAGTCTTTTTATCTCGTATTTTTCATGCAGAGGTTTTAAAACAAGCAT
>CAMOQI010000110.1 GCA_946622835.1 uncultured Candidatus Melainabacteria bacterium | reverse complement strand
AGGAGAGGGAATAAGTAAAACCGTAACGAACTTATCCGACTTATCGGACTTAACGGAGTTATCCCACTTTTACATATATTACCCCTGCTTCTTATATGTTTGCTAATTTTGTATAAAAATCGTTTGCTTGTTCGAACTTATGTGCAAAATTAAACAATCTTGATTCTTGCAATTGAGGAGCAAGAATTTGTAAACCTATAGGCATGCCTTGCTCATCAAACCCTGCAGGAACGCTCATTCCCGGAAGTCCTGCCAAGTTACAACTGATTGTTGCAATATCTGTTAAATACATTGCCAATGGATCCGATGCTTTTGCTCCCAAATCAAATGCCGTATTAGGGCATGTCGGTGAAATCAACACGTCCGCTTGCTTAAATGCTTCCAAAAATTCTTCTGTTACAAGAGTTCTCATCTGCTGTGCTTTTTTATAATACGCATCATAATAACCGGATGACAGCGCATATGTTCCAAGCATTATACGACGCTTAACTTCAGGGCCGAACCCTTCCGCTCTGGATTTTGTATACAAATCCATAAGATTTTGTGCATTAGGATGTCTGTATCCATATCTTACACCGTCAAATCTTGCAAGATTTGATGAACATTCCGCTGTTGCCAATATATAATAAATTCCTATTGAGTATTTAAGTTTCTTTAATGAAATCTCAACAATTTCACAACCCAAATTTTTATAAGTTTCAATAGCATTTTCTAAAGCTTTTTTAACGGCAGGTTCCAAACCTTCTTCCATAAGCTCTTTTATAACACCGACTTTTTTACCTTTTATATCATTGTTTAAATTCTGAGCAAAATGTTCAACAGGAAGATTCAATGATGTTGAATCATTAGGGTCATAACCTGAAATTACTTCCAACAAATTCGCCGCATCCTCAACCGTTCTTGCAAAAGGACCGATTTGATCCAATGAAGATGCAAACGCAATTAAACCATAACGGGAAACTCTTCCGTAAGTAGGTTTCATCCCAACAATACCGCAAAAACTTGCAGGAAGACGAATTGAACCGCCCGTATCAGAACCGAGGGCCAATGTTGCCTCACAAGCTGCAACACTTGCTGCTGAACCGCCAGATGAGCCGCCGGGAACCTTATCCAAATTCCACGGATTATGAACTTTTTTAAATGCGGAATTTTCATTCGATGAACCCATTGCAAATTCATCCAAATTTGCTTTACCGACTATCGGAACTAAATTATTTAATAATTTTTCAGTAATTGTAGCATTAAAAGGTGATTCAAAATTTTCTAAAATTTTACTTGATGCGGTTGTACGAGAACCTATCATATTCATATTATCTTTCAATGCTAACGGAATACCGGCCAAAAGCGGTAATTCTTCCCCTTTAGCAATTTTTTCATCAACTTTCTTTGCGGTTTCAAGTGCGATTTCTTTAGTTAAAGAATTAAACGCACCCAATTTATCATCCAATGAATTTATCCTGTCAAAAGCTGCCGTTGTTAATTCTACAGCAGATATCTCTTTATTTTTTAAAGCCTTACTTTGCTCTGTTGCCGATTTTTTTAAAAGCTCGTTCATATTTTCTCCTTAAAAGCTAATCTTCAAGTAGATTTTACGACAAACATAGGAAAAAAGAAATAAAGTTTTACATTAATTAAAAGGATATATGATTACCCTGCGATATAAATTGCATTTAACCCTGTTTGTTATAAAATATTGTTGTAATTACGACTAAACAAGGAAAGGAAATTATTAAATGACAAAACTTTCACCATTACAAATCGAAAGATTAAAATACCAACCAAAGCTTCCTTCAAGCCTGCAAAGCGGTGTAAATTCTTTAGAATTAATTGAAGGCTCTGCAACTCAATCCGTAAGAGATCAAGAACAGATTAAAGCATTATTTGCTAACACATACGCAAAACCGACAGTAACATTTAAATCTACATCAACTTCTTCAACTTCACAAGTAAGAAATGTCGGAGTTATATTATCAGGCGGACAAGCACCAGGCGGACACAATGTTATTGCCGGATTATATGATGCGTTAAAATCAGCAAATCCTAATAACAAATTATATGGATTTTTAGGCGGGCCATCAGGTATCATTGACGGCAAATATATCGAATTTACGGATGAATTTATCAATGAATACAGAAATACCGGCGGTTTTGATATCATCGGCTCCGGCAGAACAAAACTTGAAACAGAAGATCAGTTCCAAGAATCATTAAAAGTTTGTCAAAAGTTAGGAATTTCTGCTGTCGTAATTATCGGCGGTGATGATTCAAATACCAATGCGGCATTATTGGCGGAATGGTTTGTAAAAAATAACACCGGAATACAAGTTATCGGATGCCCAAAAACCATTGACGGCGATTTAAAAAATGAACAAATCGAAATATCTTTCGGGTTTGACACGGCTACAAAAACTTACGCAGAACTTATCGGAAATATTCAACGTGATGCAAATTCTGCCAAAAAATATTGGCACTTTATAAAAATTATGGGTAGAAGTGCATCTCACGTTGCATTAGAAGCTGCTCTGCAAACTCAACCAAATATTACTTTAATATCCGAAGAAGTTGAAGAAAAACAAATGTCTTTGGATTCTATAGTAAATTACATGTCGGATATCATTGTAAAACGTGCAGCTATTGGTAAAAATTTCGGTATTGCAATAGTTCCGGAAGGATTGATTGAATTTATACCTGAAATGAAATCAATGATTTCAAACCTTAACGATATAATGTCAGAACTTGAATCAGATCCAAGCTTTTTGGGTGCAACAAGCATGCACGATAAATTCGCAATTGTAGAAAGAAGATTGGATGATCATAACGTATCTGTATACAGCTCACTTCCTGCGGGAATAAAAGCGCAATTATTAGCGGATCGTGACCCGCACGGAAACGTTCAAGTATCTAAAATCGAAACAGAAAAATTGTTAATCGAAATGATTGCCAATAAATTAAACGAAATGAAATCTCGCGGAGAATACATCGGAAAATTTTCTGCTCAATCACATTTCTTCGGATATGAAGGCCGTTGCGCATTTCCGTCAAACTTTGATGCAGATTATTGCTATTCATTGGGATACAATGCATTTGCTTTGATTAACTTTGGATTAACCGGCTATTTATCTTCAGTAAGAAATCTTACAAAACCGGCTTCCGAATGGATTGCAGGCGGTATTCCGCTTACTATGATGATGAATATGGAAAAACGTCATGGAGAAATGAAACCTGTTATTCAAAAAGCTTTAGTCAAACTTGACGGACCGGTATTTAAGCAATTACATGATAACCGTGAAGACTGGGCTATGAATGACAGATACCTGTTCCCCGGAGCTATACAATACTTTGGACCAAGTTCTGTTTGTGATATCACAACAGTAACTTTGCAATTAGAAAGAAGCAAAGAACTTGCTTCTGTGTAATGTTATTCACTAATAATATGACCGCTCTTTTAAAAAGAGCGGTCATTTATTTTTACATATTTTCTATAAAATCCATTGCCGTTTTATGAACCGAACGATTTACCAGTGCGATACATTTTTTTACCTCATCACCTAAACTCTGAAAACCATGAATTTTTCGTGTCAAAGCTGCCATATAGGTGAATAACGGTAAATTCTCGCGAGATGCCGCACCAACATTCTGCTCATTTATTGCAAAATTTGAAACAGTTACTCTTCCGGCATTATCATATACATCATAGCGTTTTAAATGAAGAATTACATGATCGTCTCTATTTCTGTTTATATAATTATATTTGTATTGACGAGCTATTTTCTTAAATTCGCTAAGATCATTACCATTTGCATCGTCGGTTAAATCACAGTGTAAAACAATTTCTTTATAATGTTTTTCGCCATAATTTGCCGCATTTTGTAAATCTGTTTTTGTATGCATATCAAATGCAGGATAAGGTCCCCATTGCTTATATATTTTGCGCAAAACTCTTACATTGTTTATACCGGTAAAAGATAACTCATTCATAATTTTGTCTCCTTTAACCTATTAAACCCTCTGAATAAAATTTTTGCTATAACTTTATTTAAAAAATTTGTTAAGCATGGAATCCAATTCTTTTTGTTTTTGCAAACCTTTATCCGTAAGTCCGGAAACATTCATTCTAACTTGTTTCACTACAGCATTGTTATCAAAATTTATAAGCATTGATTTTAAATATTCGTCAAAAGTTTTAAAAATTTTATTCCAAGAAGAATACCAAGGCTTATCAAGTCCTATAACTTCACCGTCTTTATTTTTTATTATAATTTGAGCTTTACCAATATTAAATATTGTTTCTTTGTGCATTTGTTGATCTTTTGGCATCTGTCTTATAAATCCGCGAGTATCAACCAAAGAAGCATCCCCTATTTTTAATTTTTTTATAAAAGAAGATTTATAAAAGAATTCATCCTCAACGTATGCCGTTTTTTTATTCATCTTCCCAAGCAAATCCGCAAGATTTGTATATGCCTGCTTATCAATAAATCTTCTTCCGCTAAAGTACGCACCATTTTCTATAGATTTTACTTGCATACCACATATTCCCTTTCTGTCTGAAAATTACATATTAAATCCGGTTGTGAAAGAATTTTATCACAATATACTGCCGAATGCAACACTTATCACAAGTTGATATTGCTTATGAAATTGGATACGCAGACGTATTATAACATTAAGATGATTTTAGGATTAGAGTATAAATAATTGTTGGGTTTCACCCAACCTACAAGCTTATTTGTAACAATTCAAGAAAAGTTTGCTCAATTAAGCAATTCTCGGAACCCTACTTACTTTATACATGTAAATATATAGGCG
>CAMOQI010000109.1 GCA_946622835.1 uncultured Candidatus Melainabacteria bacterium | reverse complement strand
ATAAGCAGCTATATCGGACTCAACATAATCTTTTATGCATCGGTAATTTATACTTATAGCTACTTAGCGGCAAGATATACGCATATAACAAAACCGCTTGGAATTTTAACGATTTTTACGGTTATATTATTATCATTTTTTACACAATTATGGATACCTGAGATTGTATATAACAAGAAAAACGTCTTAATATCTTTATATAATGCCGCTCGCAAAAATTTTATTTATTTTAAAGAAAACTTGATTTTGTACATTGTGATAGTTACCGAAATCTCAGCAATTTTACTTTTGTTTTACTATTCAGCTTCAAACCATCCTCTTTTATCTTTTATATTTATGCTTATGATGTATTATATAATTCTACATGTCATTGTGTTATTATTTACATATTATGAAGCAAAATACCTTGAAAAATAGCAGAGTTATAGCAATTGTCGGGGCTACAGCCAGCGGAAAAACATCATATTCCATTGAATTAGCAAAAAAAATAAACGGAGAAATAATTTCTGCGGATTCTCGGTTGGTCTATAGAGGTTTTGATATCGGAACCGCTAAGCCGTATATTGAAGAGCGCTGTGATATACCTCATCATATGATTGATATTGTTGAACCTGAATTTGAATACTCGGCAGGATTATACAAAACTCAAGCTGAAATAATTATTGAAGATATTATTAAAAGAGAGAAAACACCGATTGTTGTTGGAGGTACCGGATTATACATTGATATATTACTTAAAAATTTTACATTACCAAAAGTTGAACCGGATAAAATTCTGCGCAGCAAGCTGTCTAAACTTAAAAATGAAGAACTATATAATATACTCTTAAACCTTGATAACAATGCTTCAGATGTTATAGACAAAAATGACCGAAAAAAAATTATCAGATCCATTGAAATACTAAAAGCAACAAACCAATCTTTGAAAGAAGCTCGAGGAATCGGCGAAAAACCTTATGAAGTTGAATGGATAGGTAAAAATTTTGAGCGCAAAACATTATACGAAAGAATTGATAAGCGTACCGAGCAAATGATAGAAAACGGCTTAATTGAAGAAACAAAAAATCTTCTAAAAAAACATGGCAGAATCCCAAATTTAACAGATACCATCGGTTATTGCGAGATTATTAAATACTTAGATGGTGATATCACATTAAATGACGCCGTAAATCTTTTGAAGCAAAACACCCGCAGGTATGCAAAACGTCAACTGACATGGTTTAGAAAAAATCCTGAAATAAAATGGGACATTTATCCTAGCAAATTAGAAAAGTAACTTGACAACAACTTTAACAACTTCACCGGAAGAATCGTCATAAGAAATCTGGGGTGCATGTGCTTCATGGGGATAAATAAGCGCGAAATTAGATCCATCAAGCGTCAGATAATTTTTATCAGAAATTTTATCTTTATAAAACCCAATGTCTTTTGATGAATCAAACTCCAAAGGCTCTGATAGATCAACCTTGGGAGAATAAAAAATTCGTTCTTTACCTGATAACAGTAATTGAATATCAATATATTTTTTATGATATTCAAATTTCCCATCACTCAGAGGCTTAGTAAGATATCTTTCCACATTAACATAACAATTGTCGGATAATTCAATTCTTTTTGACTCAATATCTGAAGATAAGGATAAAATAAAATCAGCAACATATGTCGGTATTTGAGGATATAATGATAAATTTTCAAGATTATCAATAATCATTTATTGCAATTCCCCAATAGCTTTTTCAAACTCTTCTTGATTTGGGGCTTTCCCGTGCCAACCGGCATTATTTTCCATAAAACTTACGCCCTTACCTTTTATAGTATTTGCCAATATAACAATAGGAATATCTGATTTCTTTGCCTTTTCTATTGCATCAAAAATTTGATTATAATCATGACCATCAATTTCAATTACATCAAGATTAAACGCTCTTAACTTTTCTGACAAATTATCAAGAGCCATTATATCTTCTGTACAACCGTCAATTTGCAATCTATTTCTATCTATAATGGGAATAACGGAATTTAATTTACGGTGAGAAATTTGCATAAAAGCTTCCCAAATATTTCCCTCTTGTAATTCACCATCACCTAAAAGTACAAAAACCTTTGATGTAAAATTATCGTCCAACCTGAGTGCCATAGCAATCCCGCAAGCCATAGATAACCCCTGTCCCAACGAACCTGTCGCAACTTCAACACTCGGACACTTCGGCATAGGGTGACCCTGAAGTCTTGAGCCTAAATTTCTAAAAGTATCTAATTCTTCTTTTGGAATGAAACCCAATTGAGACAACACCGAATAATATATTGGAGAAACATGACCTTTAGATAAAACAAAATGATCTTTTAACTTGTCATCTTGCCCCTGTCCAAGATTAAAGCATTTGTGAAATAATACCGTCATAATATCACAGCTGGACAAAGATCCGCCAATATGCCCGGATTTAGCTCCATAAACCATCTTTAGAATATTTTTTCTTGATTCTAAAGCTAAAATTTCTAAATTTTTAATCTCATTTTCACTTAACATTCAACTCAGACCTTTCTTTTAGAACTTTTAAAATAAATAACGGAAGCGTCGGAAAAATTCTTTTCAACCTTTTCGGCTCCAAAACCGTTCTATAAAACCATTCCATTCCTATTTTTTGAAACAAAACAGGAGCACGTTTAACAGCACCCGCCCATACGTCAAAACTTCCGCCAAGACCAATCATTAAAGAATTTGGAAGCCTTTCTTTTAAATTATATATAAAAAACTCCTGTTTGGGAGACCCCAAAGCAACCAATATCAAATCAGGACGAACTTTTTCCAACTGCTCATATAACTGTTCAGCATCATTAAAATATCCGTCATGAATATACACTACATTCAATTGCGGATACATTTTTTTCATATTTTCTACCGCTTTATTCACAATATCTGATTTTGCTCCAATAAAAGCAACGGATTTATCCAATTGAGAATATTCTCTTAACAATGCTTGACCAAACTCAACACCGGGAATACGTTTACAATTTACACCAAGCAGTTTAAGTCCTATTTCAACACCTACGCCATCTGCCAATACTAATTCAGCCTCAGATAACACCTTAGAAAAATGTTTATCTTTCTGTGCATTCATTATCATTTCAGGATTGATTGTAACAATTTGTCCGGAGCTCAATACAGCATACTCAAGAGCTTGTTCAAAGCTGAAACAATCTACGTTATAACCCAAAATCTGTGAAGGTTTTCTTAGGATTTTCATAACCAAATTATACCATATTATAAATAATTATGCTATAATCTTAATCATGAAAAAGATTATTATTAAATTTGTTATTTTTGCAGTTTGCACTCTGGCATCAATCAGTCCTACTTTTGCGGTCCAGTTTGATGTTTTAGCGCTACCTGCCGATTTATTTAATATATGCGATAATTATTTTTGCTATCCGGAACCGTCTGAAACTGCAACTAATTACGTTATAGATAACCTTAAAACTTATGGAAATATAAATGTGCCATACTTAAATGAAGTAAGAGCAAAACTTGACGCCAACCCACAACTTAAAACAATTACAGCTAATATGCTCAATAAATTTAAGCAAACCGACACTGTCGATTTTGATGCTCAAAACGCATTATCTAAAGAATTTAAGGTAAAATCAATTATTCTTATTTCTGCATACTCGACTAACGAAAGAACTCAAAATCGACGCGGACTGTGGGAAATACTGGAAATATCAAGTGCGTTTAGAATTAATTATCCGTTTTCTCTGGTTACAAACATTGTCCTAACAGACACGGTTAACGATGTAATAATGTGGAGCGGGAAATATACAAAAAACGTTTCCAATTCTGACGGTGAGTTTATTGCTCTTAACCAATCGCAAGCGGCATCACAATTAGAAAAAATAAAGTTGTATTATAAATCTGTTGTGGCGACGAATATAAGTCAAAACATTTATCTCAGATTTTTTCCGAAAGATGTAAAAACATTCACGGTTCCAAAAAAAGAAGGCGATGAGAAACCGCATTTTGTGCCTAATGCATTAGAGCATTTAATAACACCGCAAGCAAAATTAGAGCTTGAGCAAGGGTCTTCTATTGATTCATTAAACGCAGAACCTGAAGATTTAATGTTTACTCTTTAATTTTTGAATTTTGATATTCGTGTATCTTGAGGTATATTCATTAATTTTTTTTACACAATTTATAAGATCAATATACGCAATAACCAAAATTAATATTAAAGCTGCATATAAAAATTTTTTCATATAAAAAAGATTGCATAAAATTTTCGATAAAATATTCCCTGAAATATTAGCTCAAAAAGCAATAATAAAAAAATATAAATCTGAAAAGAAACGATAACTCCTGTAGTTAGATTTCAGCCAACTTTGCTTAGCGATTTTGTATAAAATTTTACTATTCATATCGCTACTCTAACTCAAATTTATCTTTCGTTACATTTTAACTTTAAATAAGCAATTAATTATAGAACAACTACTTTATATATTTATACAGTGGAAATAGGGGATAATTCTATAATGGGATTACAAAAAATTGCATTTAATTTTATAGTTGAACGTGGCGGGAAGCTAGCCAAGAGTTTTTTGCTATGTTCTAAACCTGTTTCAAAACCAATAAATTTTAAAGGTTTAAAATATATTTCAAATTTGAGTAACGATGTTTTAAAATTATCCGAAGAACAGAAATTATATAATGTTGCGAAGAAAATTTTAGGACGTGATTTAAATATCTCAACTATTGATAATGCTGTTGATATTGAGCATTCTTTGCCGGGAGCTTATTGGAATGGTACAGTTAATT
>CAMOQI010000108.1 GCA_946622835.1 uncultured Candidatus Melainabacteria bacterium | reverse complement strand
TTCCTTAATCTGTTTTGCTGTAAATATAGTATAAATTATATGCGCGACTTTCAATATATTAAGTATTGTTAACCTTAATATATCCAATATAGCAATTTTATATACAAAAAAAACTTTATATACATGTAAACACGAGGAAGTGGCTTAAAGTTGAGGAATTACAAAAGACTTAAGCACACACTTCACACTTCACTATTACGAGGAATGGTACAAGATTTACATTCCAAGGCACTTCTTTCCGAGGTGTCTTTTTTTTGCGCGGGGGGGGGTAAATGTATTGTTCCCTCGCCCCTTGAGGGAGAGGGCTGGGGAGAAGGGGGTAAATGTTGCTACTAACCGTGGTTTATTTTGTTCTGTTCACGCACTCTGTGGGGACTAAATGTTACTTGAGCATGGCAAACGACAGAGCATAGCTCCGCACCGAACGGCATTTGGGGTATAAAACAATAGCTGTTGGCACACTATTTTTTAATAGGGTTAGTAACGGTTACTTCGGCAAGTTTTCCGCCGCCTTTGTTTTTGAAACGAATTTGATAATTTACTGCTTCTTTCGGCCGGAAATCTTCTTTTTGATATCCGTACAAAAACTTCATAAATTCCTTACTATACATGTTACTCCTTGACACAAACTATTTATTAAACCTTCACACATATATATAAAAACATAATATAATATTTTTTTGCCTTTTTTGCAAAATTTGTTACAAATTTTGTAATCATTATTCTTTTTGTACTAAGAATTATTCTTTAGACTACTGCGAAATTACCCGCTTGAATAAGTAATTTTGCTAATGTTTTAACCGTTGTGGGAAGTACATAATTTGGTATATGTAAAGTTTGTTTTTTAGACGAACATACGTCTGGGAAACAATTGTACGAACAAGGAGGTAAAAATGTCCATTAAAAAACTAACTTTGGCAGCTGCGATTGCCGTTGGAATATCAACGTGTTCCTTAACTCCGACAATGGCAGCATGCCCTTGCACATCACAAGAGCAAATGCCTGTTGTGACAGGACCTGCATGTCCTGTAACGACAGCCCCGCAAACTACTTGTAACAGATGCAAAAAAGCAAAACCGGATTGCGGTTGTAAAAAACAAAAAAGATATCGTAAAACTAAGGGTTGCAATGACGATATTACCTGTAACAAAACATCAGGACCGTCTACGGCTTTATGCCCTCAAACCGGAAAGCCTGACAGGGCTGATATGAAACAGGTCTACGCATACCCGCAAGCTATTTACGGTACAAATAATTATGTAGGGGAACCGGCAAATTCAATTTTGTCAACTGAAACTGCTATGAACGGAATAAATTGCCCTGCAGATGGTATGTTATCAGCTATTAATGGTGCAACAGTTGCAAGAGAATGCCCCGGACAAACTACCGGAGCGGCAGCGCAAATGCCTTGTTTAAATGAATGTCCAAACAGATATAACGGGGTAACAATTGATAGAAACAGTGCTAATGTTTGTCCGATTGATGTTCAATCAGCAAACTCTATCGAAGTTTTGAAAAAATCATTTGTTCCGTTTGAACTTCCCAAACAAGAAATAACAGGCGCAGCATCCCCTTTAGGCGGTTGCATGTTCCCTGATGTTCCATCAAGCCATTGGGCTGCGTGCGATATTGATAAATTGGCAATGAATGATGTTATTGTCGGATACCCAGATGGTTTATTTAAACCTAACAGAAACATTTCGCGCGCGGAATTTGCAACAATGCTTGTTAAAGGATTCAATTTAACCCCAAGCTATGGAGCAAGAACGCAATTTTCGGATGTTGCTCAAAATAATTGGGCAAATGCAGCTATTGTCAAAGCTGTAGATGAAGATTTACTTGCAGGTTATCCTAATAGAACATTTAGGCCAAAAGCTCCTGTAACAAGGGTTGAAGCATTAACTTCAATCGCAAAAGGTATGACTTGTGATATTGACAAATGCAAGGCTGATGAGATTTTGAGTCAATACGCAGATGGTAATAAAGTTCCTGATTGGGCAAGAATTCCTGTTGCTAAATCATTGCAAAACGGAGCATTAAAAGATTCTCCGGTGCCGAATATGATTATGCCAAACAAAGATGCCTCTCGTGCTGATATTGCTTCTATGATGCAAACTGTTCGTGTGGCTTTAGGTTATGACATTAATCCAAAAACCGCCAATGCGGCTTGCCCTGTTTGTCCGGATGATAAGAATTTGTTTGCCGAAGAAGAAGAAATTGTTAAAATCCCGACACTTAAGCTATCTATGATTGATCAAATTAACGCAAAATCTTCTCACGTTGGTCAATACTTTAGAGCAAATACTTTAGAGGCAGTAACAATAAACGGGGTAAAATATCCTTGCGGCTCAACCGTAACAGGTCAGGTTGTAGAGGTTATAAGACCTTCCGGTTGTGAAAAAGGTGCATTAAAACTTGCATTTACCGAAATAAAACACGGAAACTGCAAGACAAAATTACCAAAACAAATATTGCAAGCTCAAGTTAACAGAACAAAACGAGTTAATCCGGTTGCAAGACTTGTTGAAATGCCGTTCACTTGGGCAGGTTCGTTAGTGGGTATTGTTGGCCGAACAGCAGGCGGTATCTTAACTAATGTTGGTAATGCGGCAGAAAATGTTTCAAATAATGCCGGCTATATGCTTGGTCATGTATTCCAAGGTCAATTTGGTGCAGCGGCACGCAACTTGGGGGATGGTATATACGAAACGGTTAAAGCCCCTGTTGATCTTACAAGAACCGCATTATCAGGTACTATGGGCTTGTTCCAAACAACCGGAGATGAATTTGCTTACCTTGTAGATCCTAACGGTGCAAAAATCTCTGCGGTTAACCCAAGAGAACATTTAACGATTGCTTTCGGATGTTCTAAATAAAATATATTTTTATCTCAGCGGTAAAAAAGGCGACCGGAACATTTGTTCCGGTCGCCTTCTCTTTTATTATTTTTTAGCGTAAATATCTCACATATAAATAAATAGAGCTTAATATAAGAGATATAAAGGTAACTAAGGCTCCGTATTTCATAAATTTTAAAAATGAAATTTTATGATCATGGGAGGCTGCAGTTTCGCTGACTAAAACGTTTGCAGCAGCTCCAATCAGTGTCAGATTACCGCCCAGACACGCACCTAAAGATAATGCCCACCACAGAGCATGGGTTGCACCTGTTATGGCATTTGGGTTTGCAGGATTTATAAGTTCTTCAATCAATGGAGCCATAGTTGCCGTGTATGGGATATTATCAATGATTCCGGATAGAATACCTGATGCCCAAAGTATTGCCATGGTGGCAGCTTCAAGACTTCCGTTTGTTAATATAATCAATTGATCGGCTAGGAATTTTATTCCTCCGTTTGCTTCAAATCCGCCTATTATTATGAATAAACCTACAAAGAAGAATATTGTTAACCATTCAACATCTCTGTATATTTCTTTTGGTTTTTCAAATAACAGTAAGAAAGATGCGCCTGATACAGCAAAGACAAATGCAGAAATATGGGTTATATCGTGAGTGATAAATCCCAGTATTACAAATGCCAGAACTGCAACAGAGCGTATCATAAGGTTTTTATTTGTAATTGTTTTTGAATTGTCAATATTTGCAACTTGAGCCATTTTCTCAGGAGTTGCCTTAAGACCTTTTCTAAAGATAAATGTTAACAGGCTTATGGCAACAATGAAAATTATTACAACAATGGGCGTAAGCTCATTTACAAAATCCATAAAGCTTAGACCTGCACGAGTTCCGATAATTATATTTGGCGGATCGCCGATAAGAGTTGCTGTACCGCCGATATTTGAGGCAATAACCTCTGTTATTAAAAATGGTACAGGATCTGTGTCAAATTCTTTTGCAATAACAAATGTTATTGGCATCATAAGAACAACTGTTGTGACGTTATCCAAAAACGCCGAAGCAATTGCCGTAAATGTCGCCAGCGTGAACAGTACGGTTTTTGGGTGCCCTTTTGTTGTGCGCAAAAGCTGAAGCGCTAACCATTTGAATACGCCGCTTCTGCTTGCAATATGAACTATAATCATCATTCCTATAAGAAGGAAGATTACTTCAAAATCTACGTATTCAAATACGCCTTTGATATTATCGTTTAGTTTTAATGATAATGGTACTAAGCCCAATAGCATGGTCAATGAAGCGCCAACAAGCGCCACTACTGATTTCTGGATTTTTTCACTCGCTATAAAAATATAAGCAATCAAAAGAATTAAGCCAGAAAAAAGCATTCCGTGTGATTGTATAAACTCTATCATCTTTACCTCTTCATAAATGTATATTATATAACCTTATCAATTGTATCATAAAAACATAAAAAATGGGGAGATATTTTCTTGCGGGATAATATATGTGAGAAATTTTGTAAAAGATTTTTCGGGCTTTGCCCTCAGCAATTGTCATATTACATTCACCCCTGTCCTGATTTTTAGGAGAGGGGTAGGGGTGAGGTTAAATATACATCATACCCCACCCGACTCCGGCTGACGCCTCCGCCACCCTCCCCTATTCTTTAGGGGAGGGCAAGATTCTTCGGTCGCTCCGCTTCCTCTGCAATGACAGACACTTACCTTCTTTAAGGGAGGGTAATAATAGAATGACAATAAAGACTGTTTGTGGTGATATATTTTTTGATGTAAACGGTTCACAGAAACCGAATACTATCGGAAAAATTAAATATCTATTATTGTATATTTTAGAACTTTTATATATTTATAATTTTACCCCTTTATACTTTCCATCAGGCTTTCGAAATTCGGGAAAGATATATCAACCCATTCAAATCCGTTTATTAAAATATCTTTTTCACA
>CAMOQI010000107.1 GCA_946622835.1 uncultured Candidatus Melainabacteria bacterium | reverse complement strand
TAGAACGTCGGTCTCCAAAACCGGATGTCGAGGGTTCGAGTCCTTCAGGGCGCGATTTAAAAATAAAGGATTTTCAAAATGAAAGAAACTTTAGAAGCAATAAAAACATATTTCAGAGGTGTAAAAACCGAATGGGGCAAAGTAAATTGGCCCGAGCGTAGACAAGTTGTATTTGAAACTTGTGCGGTAATTGTTATTGTATTTGTTTTCACAGTAGCAATATATTTAATGGATTTAATATTTAAAGGTCTGTTATCATTGATAACCGGCGGTTTAAAATAATATGAATTAAGCATAATTAAAAAGGTGGCTTATGACTAAAAAAGAAAAAACAATGGAAGAACAATTGAATGAAGATTTATTAGCGGAAAAAGCGCAAGCACAAGCACAAGAACAAGCCGAAGCTGACGCAAAAGAAGCTAAGAAAAGCCAAAAACGCTGGTACATCGTTCACACCTATTCAGGATACGAAAACAAGGTAAAAGTAAACCTTGAAAAACGTATTGAATATATGAATATGGGTGATAAAATATTCAGGATTGAAGTACCACAAAAGACTGTCACACAGATGAAAGCAGGTAAAAAACAGGAAAAAGAGGAAAAGATTTTTCCGGGATATGTACTTGTAGAGATGATAATGGATGAAGACAGCTGGTATGTAGTAAGACACACCTCAGGGGTAACAAAATTTGTAGGGTCAGCAAAAAAACCGATACCTGCAAGAGAAAGTGAAATCAAGAAAATACTTCATCGCTCAACCTCTCAAGTTGAAAAAATTGAACTTGATGTTAAAGTTGGCGACAAGGTCAGAATCATATCAGGTCCGTTTGCAGACTTTGATGCAGACATCATTGAAGTATATCCTGACAAATCAAAACTCAGAGCAAATGTATCAATATTTGGTCGTGAAACACCTGTAGAATTAGAATATAAACAAATAAACAAATTATAATAGTACACAAACTGTGGAAGGGACTTAATAAGCCCCGTTAAGACCACAAAAGGAGAAAAAAATGGCAAAAAAAGTAGTAGGAAAAATCAAGCTTCAAATTGAAGCCGGCAAAGCAAATCCGGCACCACCGGTAGGTCCTGCATTGGGTCAACACGGTGTAAACATTATGGATTTTTGTAAGCAGTTCAATGCAAAAACACAGGACAAAGCAGGATATATTATCCCTGTAGTGATTGATGTATATGAAGATAAAAGTTTTACCTTCATAATCAAATCACCACCGGCACCTGTATTAATTAAAAAAGCATTAAACATCTCAAAAGGTTCATCTGCACCGAATAAAGATAAAGTTGCAGAAATAACACGTGCTCAATTAGAAGAAATCGCAAAAATTAAAATGGACGATTTAAATGCAACAACAATGGATGCTGCAGTAAAAATGATAGCAGGTTCATGCAGAGCAATGGGTGTAACAGTAAAAGATTAGCACAATATGGAAGGATAAATGTCTTTTAAGTCAATAAGACGATAAGACGCTAAGTCCTTTAAGGAATTGTAAAGAACTTAACGACTTAACAACTTAACGACTTTCAAAAGTCCATCCGTTAATACCATGAAAGGGAATTAAAAATGTCAAAGTTAACAAAAAAACAAAAGAAAATGCAAGAAATGCTGGAAGGATTCACACAACCTTCAACAGCAGTAGATGCAATTAAGAAATTGCAAGAAATATCAAGAGAATTATCAAAATTCAATGAAACAGTAGAATGCCATATGCGCTTAGGTATCGATGTACGTCAGGCAGATCAACAAATCAGATCAACAGTTGTATTACCGGCAGGTTTAGGAAAAGAAGTTCGCGTATGTGTAATAGCAAAAGGTGCAAAAGCAACCGAAGCAACTGAAGCCGGAGCAGATTACGCAGGAGCGGAAGAAATCATAGATAAAATAGCAGACGGCTGGTTTGAATTTGATACTTTAATAGCAACTCCCGATTGTATGGGAATGTTAGGTAAATTAGGTAAGGTATTAGGTCCAAAAGGTTTGATGCCAAACCCAAAAACCGGAACAGTAACAATGGAAATCGGTAAAGCAGTAAAAGATGCAAAAGCCGGAAAAGTTGAATACAGAGCTGATAAGCAAGGTATGATTCACTGTCCTATAGGAAAAATACAATTCAAAGAAGAAGATTTAATAAAGAACTATGCAACATTAGCAGAAGCAATATTAAAATCAAAACCTTCAGCAGCAAAAGGAACATTTGTTAAATCAATATATTTATCAACAACAATGGGTCCCGGTATTAAATTAGATCCAAAAACTTTTGCAGCAGAAGTGAAAGAATTAGTATAACCAAAGATAAAAGATAAGAAAACAAGTTGAATTGATAAATCAAATCAACTTGTTTTCTGCTTTATTCATATCAAGAAAATAATATCTTCCAAAAATCAATTTTTTTATATCTTTTGGAATAATTCTTGGAAAATATTTTTCAATAATATTGTTCATAAAACAATTCAATTGAACATTGTCACCGTTTCTGGTATCGTGGGTTTTAACAGTGGCCTCACCATAATCAGTAAGTATGGTACGTTCATATTTATAATTTTCAGGTAAAATACTATCAATATAAAACTTATCAGTATAACGTTTGTTACCAACTTCTATAGAGATAATGGGTCGTTTTTGTCCATAAATAGGTTCAATTGTTACGACTTCTTTTTTATCACTCACAATAAATCTAGGTTTGTCGTTGAGCATATTACCGGCTTTAATCTCTTTCCAGGTATCATTTATAAGAACTCTTAGGCAATGAAAAAGATTTCGCGATGTTTTCGAAAGCGGCTCTAATACTGGTTTTCCAGACCTAACAGCAATTAATGGAGTATATTTGGAATGGGGTATACTATTAATAGGTTTAATACAAGATGCGGATATCATATTACCTCCTTATGTAGTACAAAGTCAGAACATGAAAAAATTTACCGCAAAAATAAAAAATATTACGATATGTAAATAAAAAACATTTTACAATAGATATTTATTTGATAGAATAATAGATAATTACACTGACAACTAAAACAAATAATAAAGGCGGTTGGCACTCTGCCGAGCAAAAAAGATTGAGTATCTTTTTTGCGAGAGGGGTAGCGCATCTGTGGAAAACGACAGTTTTCCACTTGCCTGGACATTGACATTGAAAATTTAATTTATTGATAAGGGCGGTTGGCGCAGGTGGTAGCGCATCACATTGACATTGTGGGGGTCGCTGGTTCGAGTCCAGTACCGCCCACCATTACCGAGAGAAGGGATGGTAAAAGTTCGATACGGACGAGAACCAACAAGGCGAAGCCTTGTCATGGTTCGAGCGAGGAGCGAGCAGAGGGCGAAGCCATTTTGTCTAAATTGATAATTTACAGACAAAATGCGTAGACCTGTTTAATGCGAGCGACTCAAGACAGTCCAGTACCGCCCACCATTACCGAGAGAAGGGATGGTAAAAGTTCGATACGGACGAGAACCAACAAGGCGAAGCCTTGTCATGGTTCGAGCGAGGAGCGAGCAGAGGGCAAAGACCGGTAGGTTGGGCATACTTGCCCAACAACAAGAATTAACAACAAGGAATATCATGGGAATATTTGAAGAATTACAAGAACGCGGATTAATCGCACAAGTAACAGACGAAAAAGAAATCAGAGAACTTATTAACAATGGCGGAGCGAGATTTTATATAGGATTTGACCCAACGGCAGATTCATTGCATGTAGGGCATTTTATGGCGCTTTGCTTAATGAAAAGACTTCAGATGGCTGGAAATAAACCTGTTGTATTGATTGGCGGCGGAACGGGTTATATTGGAGATCCGTCAGGCAGAAGTGATATGCGCTCAATGATGACTCCGGAGATTATTCAACATAATTGTGATTGCTTTAAAAAACAGATGGAGCGATTTATAACTTTTGGTGAAGATGCAGCAATAATGGTGAACAATGCGGATTGGCTTTTGGGTTTAAATTATATTGAATTATTAAGAGAAGTCGGGGCATGCTTTACGGTAAACAATATGCTGCGTGCAGAGTGTTATAAACAAAGAATGGAAAAAGGGTTGAGCTTTTTAGAGTTCAATTATATGATAATGCAGGCATACGATTTTTATCATTTACACCAAAATTACGGCTGCAATATGCAATTTGGGGGAGATGATCAGTGGAGCAATATGCTTGCCGGAACAGAACTTATTCGCAAAAAAACCGGTGAAGACGCATATGCAATGACAATAACATTGCTGATGAATTCAGAAGGAAACAAAATGGGCAAAACTGCAAAAGGAGCGGTTTGGCTTGATCCGAATAAAACTTCACCGTTTGAATTTTATCAGTATTGGCGAAATGTTGACGATGCGGACGTTATGAAATGTATAAAGATGTTAACTTTCTTGCCTATGGAACAGATTAATGAAATGGAAGGCTGGGAAAATAGCAGAATTAATGAGAAAAAAGAAATTTTGGCATACGAATTAACACAGTTGGTACATGGAACAGAAGAAGCTGATAAGGCAAAAGCGTCAGCTCATGCTCTGTTTAGCGGCTCCGGAGACAGCGAAAATATGCCGACAACAGAGATTTGCGAGCAAGATTTGGCAGAAGGAAAAATAAATCTTTCCTCACTTGTAGTTCTATGCGGACTTTGCGCAAGCAAAGGAGAGGCAAAACGCTTGATACAGCAAGGCGGAATCAGCGTAAACGATGAAGTTATATCTGATTTAGGCAAAATGTATAACTCTGAAGATTTAAAAGCGGGCTTAAAAATTCGCAAAGGGAAAAAAGTTTTTCATAAAGCGGTATTGGGGTAGAAATCCAAATATACAAATTGTAAGCGATGCGGGGGTAAATATATTAAT
>CAMOQI010000106.1 GCA_946622835.1 uncultured Candidatus Melainabacteria bacterium | reverse complement strand
CGAGTTGGAGATTACTCTTACAAGACCGTTCAGGGTTACGGTAAGTTATTAGTGAGTTTAGGTATGAATAAAAGACTTTTAACGATAGGATTAATAATTTTAGGGGCAGCAGTTGTAATAAAGCTGTTATATCTTGTCGGTAAAAATATAAAAGTAGATGAATTTCATAAGGCGGCTGTGATTTTTGTTTTGGATTCATCGGCATCAAATCAACAAATGCTGCCAAGACAAATTCAATATATGAAATCTTTGTTTGCGATACTGGATCCTGAAGATGCGATAAAGATAATAAAAGTTTCCGATAGTTCATATTTGATATATGAAGGTTCCCCCGCAGATACGAAAAGTATTTCAAATTCTGTTTCCGCATATACTAAAAACGAAGGTTCCGAAAAAGGGACAGCATATGGTGAAGCAGTTAAAAAGGCTGTAGATTATTGTTTAACAATGAAAAAAGAAGGTTATGTTCCATCAATTGTTGTTATCGGTGATTTAGAAAGCAATGGTGATATTTCCAAGCAGTTGAATTGGGAAACTTTACCTAAAAATATAGAAAAAACAAAGCAGTATATTCCTGAATTGACTATGATGTTTGTGTATGCTCCGCCTGAAAAATTGGATTTGGCAAAAACAAAGCTCAATCCTGTTTTAGGAGAAAAGAAATTAATTGTAGCAAACAGTGAAAATGCTGATAGAGCAAGTTTGAGATTTTTGAAGGCAATAGGAAGGTAGTGAGGAAAAAATATGGCATTTACTATTACAACGCAAAATAATGAAAAAACCTTTTCCGATAAGGAATTAGTAAACATTAGTTCAAAACCGGGATTTGATTATCAATTGAATGTAGGTTTTGATTTTATGTTAACGATTCAATATGACTCGGTTACAAATAAGTGTGTTCTTTTAAATCAATTTGGAAATACAAAATTCTTGTTTAAAGGGAAGCCGATACCGGCAAGACTTGAAATAGATAAAGTTTGCAAAATTATGGTTGAGGGTTCAAGTGAATTTATTATGATTAAAACACTTGGAGCTGCCGTAAAAAGAGAAATAGCCCAAGAACAAATGACAGAAGAAGATTTAAGGGCTATATACGGGAATGATGTTAATGCTGCTGCAAGATTGAAAGTTGATAGCAGAAAAAATGAAATTGAGCAGGCGAGAGTTTCAATAGTAAAAGAAATCGGAGCAAAAATAAATGATCTGAAGCAAAAAATTTCAATGAATTCAAAAGGCGGCATAATATTGCATATTGCCCTGTTTTTAGCTTCATACATTTGTGCTTTCGGAATTTCAAATTATATAACGGGCTTGCCGTTAGAAGATGCGGGAAGCGTTATTCAGATGCCTACAAATTTAAAATTGATATTTATATATGCGTTTATCGTGTTTGGGGTTGGGATGGTGCTTAAGCAAGGTGTTTATTTGTTTATGCAAAACAGGCTCGGACAAGGTACAAATGTTTCTAATATAGCTGAACAGTTTATGATTATTTTGGCATCAATATTTTATGTTGCGGTATATTTTATAAATGTTGTTTATTATATGGGTCCAAATTCAATGCCGTTTTTTGCAGTATTGATTTCCCTGTTCTTTGTAGGAACGGCGGTTACTTTGGCACTTGCTTGCGGATATTTTAAAAACTCAAGCGTTGAAACCAGAAAAGAGCTCAATGAGGTTGAATACAGGGAAGATTTTGAACATGTTATAAGAGAGTACCAACACTGGATTGAACGTTATGCAAATACTTTAAGCGCTAATAAAATTCAGTCTATAAAAGATAAGAAGTTTAATTTGCAGATAAAAGGAATTTTTGAAACAATTGCCGGTATAATAACAGCACCGCTTTTGGCTTATGGTGTTTCAAATACTTTAGCGATGTGTTTTCCGGAAGCCGCAGGGTGGATAAGGGTTTCCGGCCTCAGATTCAGTCCGATATTCCTTCTTTTGGCCACCGGTATGATTATATTTGCATTTTTTAATTTTACAAGCGGTTTTGTTAATAATAAAAAAGTTCAGGGTTCAAATGTAATAAAACAGGATGGTTTCAGTGACTATTTGCAGCACGGTGTTGAAATATACGGTATAGAAGGTGTTAAAAAGATTGATAAAGATATGAGAAGAGCATTTTCTATCGGGTTGGCAATTATTATGATTGAATTTTCAATGAACGTGTCATATTTTATGCAATCTATAGGCGGAGATTTAGGCGGAATGCTTTTGGCAGGGGTTGCGGCTCTTGTTCCTACGGCATTGTTGATTGCTGAAACCCTTATGCTGAGCCAAACAAATTTCGAAATTTTTGCTTGTGATACCCTTATTTCAAAAACCGATAAATAATAATGAATTACAAATTATTTTTAATAATACTATCAATATTAACCGTTATATCGACATTGTGCATTTGCGTAATAAAACCACAGATGCACAAGTCTGTGATGGTTTATAATTCGGAGTTTAAGATTGTTCCTCAAAGTGATGTTCAAGTTGAGGTTAAAAATATTCCGACTGTTGCGCAAAATCAAAGCTCTGCACCGCAGGCTGTTAAGGTGATACATTTTGATGATGTAAGAAATGATGTTGTGTCGGATTATCAAACGTATACAACTCAAGCACCGATTCAAAATACTCAAATTACCCATCCGCAAGTCAGCACAACAAGTAATAAAACTTATACAACCGTTAAAACAACTCCGCAGGCTCAAACAAAAGTTCAAACGATGCCTGTTGTGCAAACTCAATCTCCAAGTGCGCAAAAGGTCACAAAAACTGTAACTTCTCCAAAAGCAACGACTGTTGCTACTTCACCACAGATAGATTTACAAAAGATATTAGAAAATAATAAAAAGTATCAAAATTACCCTCAGTCGCAGACTACAACAAGCGTTAACCAACCAAAAACTGTTGTAACAGATACTCCAACTAAAGTTGTATCTGCTCCTGTCGGGACAAAAGTTTCAACCCCTGCCCCTGTTGCGTCTAAGACACAGCAGCAAACCCCTCAAACAAAAGTTCAAACAACAACTCCGTCTGCGCCAAAAGTTTTAACTCCGCAGGAAGAAGAGATTGCTTGGCAGATTTGGCGTTCTAATTTGCAAAACAAGATTATGCAAGATGCAAAGCTTCCCAATGTGCCCCAAGGAACGATTTTTAAATTTACATTTGATGTTGACAAATATGGAAAAGTCTCAAATGTTTATACCTCGTGTACAAACAATCCTCAATATACTCCTTATGCAATTCAGTATATTGCACCTGTGATAAAAGCTTATCAAGGTCGTTCAATATTGAACTTTCCGGAAGGCTCCAAGCGGACAACAACATCATTTGTAGGTTCTTTTAGGGTATCGAATACAAGCAAATATTCTACCGCCGGAGATTATAAAGATACTGAAAGGATTAATAAATAAAAAATGTTTAAATGCAAAGAATGCGGAACTGAATATATTGAAAAACCCGATTATTGTGATTGCGGAAATGATACATTTGAACAAATTGTCCCGCCTTCAAAAAATTTGGCGGAAGATAAACCGGCGAATGAGGTTCCTCCAAAAATCAATATACAACCGACAAAGCCTCAGGTTTTTTCTGAGCCCAAAAAAGATAATAATCTATCGGTTACAAAGGTTAAAAGTTCGGCGGACGTTGTTTCTTTGCTGCTTTTTATTTTTAGTATAATTCTTGCGTTTTGTACGCTGTTTTTCTTTGGGAATCCAAAGGAAGTAAGCAAAACTTCTCCTGAATCTAAGAAATCAGTACAAAATGAAACTGTGAAAATTCCAACAGTTGATGCGTATTGGGATAATTCGACCGATGGAATTAAGGTTGTGCAATCGGAAATTGATATTGCCCAAAGACCTATAGAACAAGTGATGCAGCCTGTTCAAAAGGATGTTATTGATCCTGTGGCTGCGAAATTTGAACAGTGGTTAAATTCACCCAAAAAAGTTGTGCAGGAAAATCCTGTTTATACGAGGCCTGTACAAACTCAGCCTCAAAAGCAATCTGCAATTTCCCAGCCGATTCAACAAAAGGTGACATCTGTACAGCCTGCAAAATCAACCGCTCAAAAGTATGTAAATCCGACGGCTAATGCGAAAGTTAACTCTCCGGGGGCTCCAAATGATTTATTAACCAGAGTTCAAAATAGTATTCAATTTACAAATACGAATACTCAAAAAACACAGCAGCCTCCTGCTGTGAAAACAAATGTTGCTCAACAGGTTTCAAAACCTGTAACAAATGCAACGACTAATACTCAAAAGCCTGCCACCGTATCTCAGCAGCAACAGCCAAAAACTCAGCAGACGCATGTAGCAGCTCAAAATACAACTCCTCCGACGCTTCGTAATGTCACAACGCAGCCGGTTAAATCTCAAGCTGAGTTAAGGCAGGAATTGGCATCTTATAAATCTTTGTTGAGAAATAATTTAGGTAGAAAAATAAATTTCGCAAACGTTATCGGAGATGGTAATTGCGCGATTACTTTCAAGGTGGATTCCTCAGGCAAGCTTACAAACAGGAATTTTGTAACAAAATCATCTAATATAACATTAAATGATGCGGTTTATAATGCTATGATGTCAACTCCAAGCTATAATCCCCCGCCCGAAGGTTATAAAAATGAAACTATGACTTTAAGGGTAAAAATATACGATGGAAACTATGAAATAACACTTAATTAATTATACAAAATTATAGTAAAATGCGGATATTCTTTCATACGTATTTTTATTAATTAACTTAATTGTGTTTCCTATGTATTTTATTATATCTTTAAGGTTAGCTTTTTGGGGGTATTTTTCGGCATTTTCGATTATAATAGCTTGTAGTTTAGCGGCATTTTTTTCGTGCAATCTAGCTTTTGCTTCGCGATAAAGAAGCCTG
>CAMOQI010000105.1 GCA_946622835.1 uncultured Candidatus Melainabacteria bacterium | reverse complement strand
ATTTTCTAAATTCGCTACGCTCATTAAGAAAATTTTTCTCTCCGAGGAGAGATATAAACATTTTACCTCTCCTTTGGAGAGGATGTCGCGCAAGCGACAGGAGAGGGTTTAATAAGAAATGTAGGAAGGGCAAAATGAAAATGCGCCTCACCATTATAATATGACAGGTTACATTTACCCCTTCCCCTCCCCCGCCAGTGGCGAGGGAATAATATATTTACTCCATTGTCACTTATTTAGACTGTTTTACTTTTTCTTGGATAGCTTTTTTGCGGCTTTTGTAAATTACTGTCCTTAACAGATTATACATCTTATTATTATTCACCACGGTCAATTGCGTTTTATTATTCATAAAATCAACATGAAATGCAGATTCTTGATTAAATATATTTGATTCGATATTTACAATTTGAAACAGCCCCTCAGTTAATATACTAAGAGGCTCTTTCAAAAATGTTTCAAATGTTTTTCTTATATCGAATTTTTTCTTTTTCATAATTATGTTAAAGAACTTATCGACTTATCGACCTATCGACTTATCGACCTATATTTTTGCGCTGAACACTTGGATTCTTTGTTCAACTGCAGCTTTATCAGAAGCGTTTGGCGCAAGTGCTAAGTATTGAGTATAATATTTAACCGCACCTTGGTAATTTCCTTCTGCTTCGTACGCTTGTGCTTTAAGTTTTGCAATTGACGGTGCGTTGTGATAAAAGTCAATCGCACGGTTACAATATTCGATTGTAGATGCGTAATTGCCTTCTTTGTATTGACGCAAAGCAATTTCAAAGAATTCATTTGATTTCATTTCACACAAATCAATATAGTGAAGTCCGTTTTCAGCAATTCTGTTATTCGGTTCAGCCATCAACACTTTTTGAAGAGCTTTTCTTGCCGTTCTAAATTGTTTGTGCTGTACAAGAATTTCTGACAAATATAATTCATCATCAATTGTGTTAGCAAAGTTGATTGCGTTTTCAAATGTATAAACCGCATCCTTTTCTCTGCCCATTGCCAAATACGCTTCACCCTTGATTACAGTATCCATCAAGCTGTTTGATGCTGATTGAATAATATAATTCAAGTTTTCTTGTGTCATTAACATTTGGTGAGTCAATTTACCAAGTTTGATTTTTGCCAAATGAAGTTTTAAATCATTCGGAGTTCTTTGAATAGCTTCATTTACGTAGTCGTATGCAAGATATACGTCTTTGTTTGTTGTAAAATCACGGCTGTCTGCTGTGTCTTTTGCCATTTCATAGTATGTATTTGCCAACCCGATAATCGCAGGATTATTGAATTTAGCATCGCCCAACAATCTTGAATAGTATTCAAGAGCTTGTTGATATTTCTTAGTTTCCAAAGACATATTCGCAACTCTGTAAATACCTTCTTTATAGTTAGGGTTCAAGATAATAGCTGTTTTTAACTCTTCCATAGCAAATTCATGATCCGCACGTCTTTCATAAACCCCTGCCAAATTAATGTATGGACGAGAGTTTTCAGGTTTTACATAAATCGCTTTTTTGAAAGAATTTATAGCTGCCGGCTGGTTACCTTGTTTTAGGTATAATTCACCTTGAAGGTTCCATCCCGGAGATGATTGCGGATTGATGTGAAGAGAGTGGTTTAACCAAGTCAATGCTTTTGTATAATCCCCTCTTTTTGCTTCAACTTGACCCATGTGATACATTGATGTCGGATTGTGTGAGTTACATTTCAAAGCTTGCAAATAATATTTTTCAGCTTTATCCAAATCCCCTTCCAACATCGCAACATTACCTAAGTTGTCGTATGCCGGTGCAAAGTTCGGGTTATTCTTTAAAGCAACTTTAAACAATTCTTCAGCATCTTTTTTGTTACCAAGTTTTAATGTTGCAACACCCATTGCGTTATATGCTTGGTAATATGTACTATCTAACCCGACTGCCGTAACAAATTCTTTGATAGCAGCATTTGAAAGGTTAGAAATGTTTTTAATATAATCAACGTCTGATGATGTTTCTCTCATCAAATATACTAAACCTTGCGCATAGTGAAATTCAGGTTTGTCCGGATATTTTGCAATTAATTTATCCAATTCAGACTGAGTCGGTGCTAATTTCCACTGTTTTGCCTGAGAAATTAACAATAATGCTTTTGCATCCAAATCGTTAGGGTTCTTTTCTAATATAGCTTTTAGGCGTTTGTCCGCATCTTCATAATTGTTATACTCAATAAGTCTGTCGATGTCCAAATATCTTTTTGAGACAGAAACACCGCCTTTTATAGGTTGTTGTTCTGCAGCAAACACATTAGGCGCACAAATAAGACAAGATGCCAAAATCATTGATGTGACTAATAATTTTTTACAATTCATTTTTTCACCTACTTTTTTACTTAATAACTATTCTAATCTTATAAAAGTATTGTATAATAGTAATCAGAAAAAAGCAACAAGGTTAACATATGGGATTAAATATTAAATCAAAACAAGATTTAGAAAATTTCAAATCGTATATACTGGTGGAAAAAAATTTCTCTGAACACACCGCAAAAGCTTATTATGCGGACATTCTTGCCTATCTGATTTGGCTAGATGAAACCGAATGTGAACAGGCTAATTTAACAAAAATGAGAGAATATTTACATCATATTCAAGTTTATAATTACAAAAAAACAACCCTTGCAAGAAAGATTGCATCCCTGCGAACCTTCTATAAATACTTGCATAGAGAACAAAAAATAGAAAATAATCCGGCAGAAAATTTAATATCCCCCAAACGACCTAAGTCGTTGCCAAAATTCATCTCAATGGATGAGAT
The DNA here is from genome assembly GCA_946622835.1 of uncultured Candidatus Melainabacteria bacterium. GTDB lineage: Bacteria > Cyanobacteriota > Vampirovibrionia > Gastranaerophilales > Gastranaerophilaceae > Zag111. Next base: position 2,098 of record CAMOQI010000105.1, on the reverse strand, counting down.
TGAACAAATACTTAACAATATAAATATAAATTCTCCCGCCGGATACAGAAACAGAACAATACTGGAGCTTTTATGGGCAAGCGGAATGCGGGTTTCTGAACTCAGCGGCTTGAATTTCGGCAGCTTAAACCTCGAAAACAACGAAATAACAGTATTTGGTAAAGGCGCAAAAGAACGTATCATCCTAATTACAGACAGAGCAAAAAACTATTTACAGAATTATATAAACACTGTCAGATCGCTTGTTGCAAAGGACTACCCCCTCCCGCCGATTACTGATGACAGCCCTGTCTTCATAAATAAAACAGGTTACAGACTCCAAACAAAAACCATAAGAAACGTGATAAATGAAATAGTTGAAAAAATCGAACTGCCCAAACACGTAACCCCACACATGTTTCGCCACAGTTTTGCTACCCACTTGATTGAAAACGGTGCGGATTTAAGAGTTGTTCAAGAACTTTTGGGACACGCAAGTATATCCAACACTCAAATATACACCCACATCTCAACTCAACATATGAAACAGGTTTATGAACAAACACACCCTAGAGCTTAATTATTAAGAAATGTTAAGACAAGAGTGATATTGTCTCATTATACATAATCATATGGAAATCTGCAGGAGTCATCCCCGGATTACGTTTCATAAACTTTTTCACGTCAAATTTTTCCATAAACTTATCCAGCTTTTGGACAACTTTCTCATTAGCAGAATGTTCGTTTTTCAATTTGGAGATATATTCTTTAGTAAGATAAATAACATCATCTTCAGTCAGCTCCGGAAGTTTACTTATTTGAACTTCATCTTTATCATCATCTTCAAGATATCTTTTTTCTTCATCTTTTTGCTGTTCTTGCTTTTGATGCTTGTCTTGCCCTGTAGACAGAGCTGACTCTATTCTTTGACCAAACGGATTATTAACAGAATTAAACATAAAATTTTCTCCTATGTTTTAGCTTGCAAATTTCATGTCGGCAAAATCTGCAAAAACTTTAATTATAAACCCATATAAAAATCCTTTAATATTTTTGTGTCTGTTTCAATATTCGGACTTTCGCACACCAAAGCGCCTTTAACATCAAAAGACTTCATTGCACGCAACAAATCCTGATAGTTCATATCAGCCTCCGCCAAAACCAAATGGCGTTTTTCACCTTTTGCACTGTAATCAATTCCTGCAAGATGCGCATGAAAATTATTTATAGCAAAATCTCCAAGTTCAGCCGCAATTCTATCCAAAATTTTGCAAAACTCATCGTACGTATTATATTCTCCGCCGGTTCGCGCATGAATATGTGAAAAATCAACACACGGAAGCACACAATCAAATTCTTTTGAAAGTCTGATAATCTCTTCATAATCTCCCCATTGAGTTGCTTTTCCCGTAGTTTCCGGACGAATCCACATCTTTATATTGTTTTTTTCAAGCACTTCAACGATTTTTTGAGTTTGAGATTTTACTTGCCGATAAACCGTTTCTTTGTCCCCTCCCATATAAAACGCTGCATGATAAGTTATGCTATAACCTCCAAAATCCGATGCCGCCTGAGCTGTTTCAATTATTCTTTGAACGCTGGCTTCTACTTTATCTTCTTCTTTGGAATTCAAATTTATATAAAAAGGTCCGTGAGCTGTGAAAATCAAATCCTTATTTTCTTTTAAAAGTGCACGAGTATCATCAGACATCCGTACACCGTGCACAAACTCAACCTCCATTCCGTCAAGACCAAGCTCCCGAATAATCTCAAACGCTTTTGGATAACCGCCTTTTCCTGTCGCTAAAGGCATACCGGCTGTTAAAAAATTTAATTTATCAATCTTATAAAAATTTTCCATCACTAATTCCTCACATAGAAATTGCCCGTGGTCAATATTTCTGTCGGATTATCTCTTGAATAAACTTTCATAATATATGCACCCGTTTGATTGAAGACAATATAATCCGTAAAATAATGAACATTTTCATCTCTCAGTTTAACTCTTTTACCCCAAACAAGGTCATACCCAAGCCTTTCATCTTGATCTCCTCCAACTTTCACAACCTGTATTAACAATGATTTCATCTCAACAGGTTTTGGTAATGTTACAAGGTAA
>CAMOQI010000104.1 GCA_946622835.1 uncultured Candidatus Melainabacteria bacterium | reverse complement strand
TTTGCCGCCTGTTGAATTTAATCCGGAGGAAAACGGCAAAGATTTTCTCGAAAATTCTTATATTAAAGCAAGAGAGGCTGCAATACTCGGCGAGGGTATTGCGTTGGGTGATGATTCAGGGCTTTGTATCGAGGCTCTGGGTGGTGAACCGGGGCTTATGTCTGCAAGATATGATACAACACCGCAGTTAAGAATCAAAAAAGTTCTTGATAAGCTTGGACAAAGTGAAAATAGAAAAGCAAAATTTGTTTGTGCAATGAGTCTTGTTGATGAGACCGGTAGAATTTTAACTCAAGAAGTTGGAGAATGTTTCGGTAAGATTACCTATTCCCCTTCCGGGGTTAACGGATTTGGATATGATCCTATATTTGAAGTTGACGGATACGGTGTTACAATGGCGGATATGTCTGAAGAATTGAAAAATTCAATTTCGCACAGGAACCTTGCCTTGAGCAAAATTATTAGCTATGTAAATACCTATCTGGCCTAGTATTTATTATTGACAACTTGTTAATGTCTGTTATAAAATTGTTTTATTGATTAGGACTTTATCCCAATATTGAGGACGGATATGAAAAATAGGTTGATTTTTAAAGTTGTATTGATATTAGGTGTAATTTTTATTGCGATATTGATACGAATGGTTATTTCAAATAAGGATTCTGTAATGAATTTCATATTTAGAAAGACAAAAACCACCCAGTCAACTATGGTTGTGGTTGATCAAATTCGTGAAGAGGATGTTATCCCTACATTCGAAGCCCCTGGCAGAGTTGTTTCAAAGTATCAAGTTAGTATTTTGGCAAGAATTTCCGGATATTTGCAAAAAAGTTACTTTAAAGAGGGTGATTATGTGAAAGCCGGAGATACTCTTTTCTTGATAGAACCTGTGGAGTATCAAAATGCTTCTAATATTGCGGGTGCAAATATTCAAAATATAAAAGCTCAACTTGAATATGCGAATAAGCAGCTGATTAGAGCAGAAGAGCTTGTAAAACAAGATTATATTGCAAAATCTCGTTATGATGAGATTTTAGCAAACAGAAATGCCCTTCAAGCGCAATTAAATGCCGCACAATCTACTTATAATGATTCAAACAGGAATTTAAGTTATACAAACGTAAAGGCTCCGGTCGACGGCAGGATTGGTATTATTGATGTTACTGTCGGTAATTATGTTACTCCATCTTCCGGGTCATTGACAACGATAAATAGTACAAACCCTATTTATGTCACCTTTCCTTTGTCATCAGATGATTTTTCCGCAATTTCATCGCGTGATGATAACGTGAATTCTCGAAGACGTGTTGAACTTTATTTTAAAAACGGTGATAAATATGAATTAGACGGGGTGCAGGACTTTTTGGATAATAAAGTTGATATTTCAACAGGTACGGTAACATTACGTGCAACTTTTCAAAACCCCGACAATAGACTTATTCATGGTGAATTTGTTAATATAAAAGTTTTTGCAAATGAGTCGGTGAAAGTCCCTGTTGTTCCTCTTGTTGCAGTTCAGGAGAATCAAGAAGGCAAATACGTGTACACTTTAGACGAAACTAATATTCCAAAACTTACATATATAACTGTTCAAGGGCAAACCAACGATAATTGGATTGTTAAAGACGGTTTAACCCCCGGAGATAAGATTATTGTGGAAGGGGTGTCAAAAGTTGTACCCGGAGCTGCGGTAAATCCTGTATCTAAAGAAGAATATCAAAATATGATTAAGAAAGAAGAAACAGTAAAGAAAGATTAGTTATAGGGCATTCAAATGGCAGAGAATACTTCGGGAAATCTATTTATAAAAAGACCAAAACTTGCGATAGTTATCTCCCTTGCGATTTTTTTGGCGGGGTTGCTGATGATTCGTTCTCTTCCTTTGGAGGAGTATCCTTCAATTACTCCGCCTCAAGTTGTTGTGTCAGCGACGTATGCCGGGGCAAGCTCAGATGTTATACAAGATACAATTGCGGCACCGTTGGAAGCTCAAATAAACGGTGTCGATAATTTGTTATATATGTCATCAACTTCTCAAAACGGTTCCTACAAGCTTACTTTGTATTTCTATGTTGGAACGGATCCTGATATGGCGGTTGTTAATGTGCAGAATCAACTTCAATTGGTTACCCCCAGATTGCCCGAAGAGGTCAGGCGTTACGGTTTGAATGTTAGAAAATCCACAGGCGGTCCGGGCTTGATGATGATTTCTGTCAATTCTCCGAATAATTCATATAGTAATTTATTTATTGCTAATTATGCTGATATATTTATTAAGGATGAAATTGCTCGTATTCGCGGGGTTGGAGATGTTAATGTATTTGGCGCTTCAAATTATTCTATGAGAATATGGCTTGATGCTGATAAAATGGCACTTTATTCACTTTCGCCTTCTGAAATTTATACGGCAATTCAATCTCAAAATATCCAAACTCCTGCGGGAGACTTGGGTGTTGAACCTATGAAAAATAAGCAATTAATAAAAATTACAATGCGTACGAGAGGTCGTTTAAAAGAGGCAAAGGAATTTGAAAATATTGTTGTAAAATCTTTGCCAAACGGCGCGCAAATAAGAGTTAAAGATATTGCAAGAGTAGAATTGGGTGCAGAGAGTTATTCATATTTTTCAAGAATAAGCGGAAAAAATTCTGCAATTATTCCTGTATCTCAGATGCCTGAGGCAAATGCAATTGATTTGTCTAATCGAATTAGAGCCAAATTAAAAGAGTTAAGCAAGACTTTCCCGAAAGATATAGAGTATAAAGTACAGCATGATGAAACGGAGTTTGTAAGAGAATCAATTCATGAAGTTGTTACGGCTGTTGCTCTCGCGGTTTTGCTTGTTGCAATTGTCACGTATTTATTTTTGGGAACAGCGAGAGCTGCGTTTATTCCGTTTGCTGCGATTCCCGTATCGTTAGTAGGCGTATTTATTTTTATGAATATGTTCGGTTTTTCTATAAACTTGTTAATATTGTTTGGTTTGGTTTTAGCTGTTGGTTTGGTTGTTGATGATGCAATTGTTGTATTGGAGAACACCCAAAGGCATATACAGGAAGGTAAAGATGCAAAAACTGCAACCGAAATTACAATGAAAGAAGTTTTTGGTGCTGTTGTGGCTACATCTTTAGTTCTGATGGCTGTATTTGTTCCTGTATCTTTTATGGATGGTATATCGGGTCGTATGTTTAGACAATTTGCGCTTTGTATTGCTTCATCAATAGGGCTTTCGACTTTTGTAGCGCTCACTCTTTCACCTGCCCTTTGTTCTATGATATTAAAAGACGACTCAGGTAAAGCTGACTTTAAATTTATTCAAATGTTTGACGATTGGTTCAATAAAATTAGAGATAAGTATGTTTGTTATGTAGAAACATTTATTGGTTCTTCAAAAATAACCTTTGGAGTGTTGGGATTAATTATTTTTGTGACATTTATAATGTTTTTGTTAATCCCAAGAGGATTCTTACCACAAGAAGACAGAGGGGCTGCATTTACTCAAATCCAATTGCCTGATGGTTCATCAGCCTCACGAACCGATGCGGTTACAAGAGATGTTGAAAGACGGTTGATGAATATTCCGGGCATTAAAAGTACTATTGCTCTTGTCGGATTAAGTGGTGAAAATACCGCATTTGTTGTTTCTGAGTTTAAGCCGTGGTCCAAACGTAAGAACAAAAATGAATCTTTAGATTCTATTATGTCAAACATCAATAAAGAATTTTCAAATTATCCATCTGCAATAATTGCATCTTTTGTGCCGCCGTCGATTCAAGGGTTGGGTATGTTCGGGGGTTTTGAATATCAGCTTTTAGATAAAGGTGATAGAACTCCTGGGGAATTATTTGTGGAAACTCAAAAATTTTTGGCACAAGTCCGAAAAAATCCGGCATTTACAATGGTATATACTCCCTACACGGCGAGCCTTCCTCAATTACAATTGGATGTTGATGTAGATAAGGCTATGGCGCAAAGTGTTATGGTAACTGATATTTATAATGCAATTGCATCTTATTTTGCTCAGTCTTACGTAAATGATTTTAACAAATTTGGCAGGGTTTATCGCGTGTATTTGCAAGCTGATTCTGTGTATAGGGAAAAATATTCAGATTTAGAAAAAATATATGTAAAAAATACATATGGCAAGATGGTTCCACTGACTTCTGTTATCACAGTTAAGGATGTTGTAGGACCATATTCTATAACAAGATTTAATATGTATCCTGCCGTGACTATTAATGGTTCTGCAAGAGCGGGAATAAGTTCAGGCAGGGCGATGGAATTGATGGAAAAAATATCTGAGGATGTTTTGCCAAAAGATATGGGATTTAGTTGGTCTGGTTCATCTTTGCAGGAAAAACAATCGAGCGGACAGATTTTACCTATATTGATGATGTCACTGGTATTTATTTTCTTGTTTTTAGTTGGTCTGTATGAAAGCTGGTTGTTGCCTGTGAGTGTACTTTTGGTAACTCCGGTTGCGCTTGTCGGGGCATTGCTTTTCCAATATGTATTTGGGTATGCCTTGGATTTATACTCACAAATCGGATTGGTTATGCTTATAGGTTTAAGTACAAAGCAGGCTATTCTGATTATTGAATTTGCAAAAGATGCTCATAATGCGGGGATGTCGGTTAGGGAAGCTGCCTTGGAGGCTGCGCGGTTAAGATTTCGTGCTGTTATGATGACAAATATTGCATTTATTTTAGGATTGTTACCGTTGGTTTTTGCAACCGGTGCCGGAGCAGCTTCAAGACACTCAATCGGGATGACAGTAATTGGCGGTATGATTGCTGTTGCATTTATTGGGACTTTTCTTGTTCCTTCATTTTATGTTTTGGTTGAAGAATTTAAGGCCAATTTTGCAAAAAAATATAGAGAAAGAAAAAATAATGAATAAAAAAATATTTATAA
>CAMOQI010000103.1 GCA_946622835.1 uncultured Candidatus Melainabacteria bacterium | reverse complement strand
CAATTAACATTTTTTTACATATAATTTGAATGTTTATTTATAACTCTTATTATGTATTCAAATTTGTTACGAAACATCATATAATCTTTACAAGTGTGTATGTTTATTTGTAAAATAAATATATAAAGGAAAGAGAAATTGTTGAATAATTTTGAAAGTTTTGATAATTCTGAAACCGCAACAAAGAAAGATATTGTAATTCAAGAAAGAGTTGAGCTTGTATCTTCTCACATGTACAAACAATTTCTTGATTATCAGCATGCAACGGTTAATACAAATGATATCTTTACAAGAATGGTAGATTGTTTAGATTTGGTTTCTAACAATCTTAAGCAATCTTTTTCTTCAAGAGGGGTTACAACTCAAAATATATACGTAGAAGCAGATGCCCTTAAATCTACGGTCGTAATAAATATCTTATGGCATAAAATGAGTTTTACAACCCGTTGTAATGCTCAACCGCAAGCGCTTTACCGCAAAGACGGAAGACATATATTTTCAAATCGTATTATTGCGATTCAGGGAAATTATCATGATTTGATTAAAGATGCCAAAAACCATGAAGAAGAAATGGAAATTCTTTTAGAAAATGAAATCGCTTCGTTATACGTTCCGGCAGATCAAACTCAAAAATGTATCTTTAAAATTAAACATACGGGGCAGGAATTTTCCCTCAATCAAATTGATGCCCCCAGAGAAGTTGTTTTAAAGGTTGTTGAAACCGTGTGTGGTGGCGGCTCTTACCATAAAGACGGATACGTTAAAACTTTCACCGTTTAGCAAAAAAGCTTTAGATTTTGACTTGAACACAAAAATTATTATTATATAAGTTGTAGAGGTTTATAGGTTAGGTAATGAAATTCTTAGAAAAATTAAAAGAGTACGAAAATCAATATGTTTTTATACGTTGGGCAACAGGTGGGGAATACGGAAAACTCATGTATGTCGGAGAAAACTTTGTTGAACTCGATGTTATAGATGTTGAAACAATGAATTTTAAAGAAACAATGTTGATAACAGCCCCGCTTATATTGGAAGTAGCTCTTGGCGGCTCTGATATCGCCCGTATAGTTGCTGAAGTTTCTTCTCAACTCAACTAGGGGACTCACGCACACCTCCTGCTGCCGAAAATTTTGCTCTGCTCTGTGCTGCGCTCCTGGCAGTAGCTCTGCAGACAGGGTCACAAGACTCACTTCGTATCGTCTGTTCCCTTTGTCAAACGCCACCGCTCACACTTGCAACGAAAACTCAACGTTTCCGTTGACGCGTGTTCGGCTCTCGCTTCGCTCGTGGCTCTGTGAACATACACCCATTTCGCATTAAACGGCAACGTTCGCATTTGCAACGAAAATTCAACATTTCCGTTGACGCATGCTCAACTCTCACTTCGTTCGTGCCTCTGCTCTGTGCTGCGCTCCTCGCAGTAAACGCCACCGCTCACACTTGCAACGAAAACTCAACGTTTCCGTTGACGCGTGTTCGGCTCTCGCTTCGCTCGTGGCTCTGCTCGGAGCGCAAAAAAAAAGTCACAACTTTTGTTTTGCGACTTGAACAATAATCTTGGGAGGAGATTTTGGGATAGTTTGTACATGCATGATATGACAACCATGTCAAATTTGTTACATTAGCATTATAAAATTTAACAAAAGTTTACAAATTTGTCTTTTTGTAGTATAATACTGGCATGGAAAAAGATTTAAATATACTTATCATTAATGGTCCTAATATTAACATGCTCGGAGTTAGAGAACCCGAACAGTACGGCTCCAAATCGTATAAAGATTTGGAAATGGAACTCCACGAATATTCTTTTGAACTCGGGGTTAATATTGAAATATTTCAGAGCAATTTTGAAGGGGAAATTATTGATAAAATTCAATATGCACTCGGAAATTTTGACGGAATTATCCTAAATGCGGGCGCATACACTCATACAAGTGTCGCTATTCGTGATGCTTTAACCTCTGTAAAAATCCCCACAGTTGAAGTACACATTTCAAACATATACAGACGCGAAGAATTTCGCCATGAATCTATGTTTGCAGATGTTTGCGTCGGTCAAATTACAGGCTTTAAAATAGATAGCTACAAGCTTGGACTCCAAGGTCTTGTAAACTTTTTAACAAGCGCAAATGATTAATCTGTCTGTTCGTTATTTTTTACTTACAAATTCTTGATGAAATTTTTCAATCATTTGTAAAGTTTCATCTTCAGTATGATTTTGCGCATAACTATCTATTGCTTGAACTATTGCATTTGCTAATGCAGGATTTTTTTCTAAAAATTTCATATCACTCGCTATCGTATCAGATGTTACTTGAGATTGCCCCAAAGATGCTGAAGGCATTGCAGATAAATCATTTAACTCTTTTGTTTCTTGAGCGGATTTGGAAACTTCTTCTACGGCTTCCTCAGGCATTGGCCTTTGAATCCCTTGATAATTTACACTGCTTGGTTTGTTGTTGTCGATTTCTCTCATAGTATCACCTTACTTTCAGAAATTTCTTTCTATCTCATGCCAATCTTATAGAAAACGCATAATTATTTTTTTTTGCTACTTTCTTCTTAAAAAAATTACAAAAATTAACATGTAATTTTTCACTGTATTTTTCATGTTATGATGTATTATATAACATTATAGGATACAATGCAAACTATGAAATTTAGTAAATTGGTTAAAAATTTTTGGTGGAACTTTACAGCTTTTAAGACGCTAAATTATTTGCCGGATTCCGTAATTCTTGTTAACAAAAACGGGGAAATCAAACAATTCAACAATAGAGCAAAGTTGACTCTGGGGCTCAGTTGTGACGAATCAAATACTTTGAGGTTTGATGAAATTATTAAAAACGGAATGGAAATTGTTGAACAATCCGCTCAGAGTGCAAAACCCGTATTTGCAACTGTTGTATCCTGCGGGGGTGAATTTTATGTTGAAATCAGCGCAGTGCCAAAAGGGGAAAATTATCTTGTCAGCATAAGGGATATTACAAGACTTACCAAAGAGTTGGATAATGAAGATAAAACCAGAAAATTTAATAATGAAAAAAATGCAATGCTTGCATTGTTAGAAGATGATATCAAAGCTCCTATAACATCTATAAACGGGTTCTCTCAAGGCTTATTAGACGGTTTGGGCGGGGAACTCAGCGAAAAACAAGCAAAGTATGTTAAAATCATCAATAATAATTCGTCTGATTTATATTCATTCATTGATAAATTGCTGCAATTTTCAAAAGCGGAATCATCAATATATGAATCTGATTTTCACAGCTTTGATATTGTCAACACTCTAAAAGCTATCGTTGCAGATTATCAAGATGTAATAATGTCAAAAAATTTAGAAATCGAAATTGACGGAAATTCCTTGGAAAAACGCAATGCTTATACAGATGTTCCATCCGTTAAAAACGCCTTTAAAAACATTTTGGAAAGCCTTATCCAAATGACCGAAAGCGGATACCTTACGGTAAAATTAGTTCACCCTGATGAGAGCACTTGTGAAAAATATAAAATCAGTTCGGAAAACGCATTATCATATGCTCAAATTGTAATAAGCGCAACTTGTGATAAGATTGCGGATGACGAAATAAAATATTTGTGTGAACCTTATGCGCAACTGGATAAAGGCAAAAAGAACCTGCCAAGAGCGCTGCAACTTGGTACCGCAAGCATTATGATAAAAAGAGCCGGAGGATTTATAGATATATATTCCGATTCAAACGGGGTCAGATTTAGCATAATTATTCCTATTGAAAAGAGATAATATGAGCAACGTAATTTTAAAAAACGTCACAAAAACTTATGATAATAATAAAACCGTTATAAATAATATAAACCTGGAAATTAAGGATAGAGAATTTGTTGTTCTTGTTGGCGCCTCAGGTTGCGGGAAATCCACACTCTTAAGAATGATAGCCGGCTTGGAAGATATTACTCAAGGTGAAATTTATATCGCAGATAAAAAAGTTAATAATGTTGCGCCAAAAGATAGGGATATTGCATTTGTTTTTCAAAGTTACGCGCTGTACCCCCATATGACGGTGCGTGAAAATATTGCTTTCGGTTTAAAAATGAGAAAAGTGCCAAAATCCGAGATTGATAAAAAAGTAAAAGAAGCGGCTGAAATCCTTGATTTAGGCGAGTACTTAGACAGAAAACCCAAACAATTATCAGGAGGACAAAGGCAAAGGGTAGCCTTGGGTCGAGCGATTGTACGTAATCCGAAAGTTTTTCTTATGGATGAACCGCTTTCAAATTTGGATGCTAAATTAAGAGTTCAAATGCGTTCTGAAATAAAAAAATTGCACGAAAAATTACAAACAACGTTTATATATGTAACTCACGATCAAACAGAAGCTCTTACAATGGGTGATAGAATTGTTATATTAAATAACGGTGAAATACAACAGGTTGATACCCCTGATGAGATTTACAATAATCCGCAAAACACCTTTGTTGCAGGATTTATCGGTTCACCTCAAATGAATTTTATAAACGGAAAATATTTAGGATTGGATGAAAACATTTTATATGGCATCCGCCCTGAAAAAATGACAAAACAAGGCGGGGATATCCAATTCAGTGTTGATGTTGATATTTCAGAAATGCTGGGTAGTGAAAAGATTGCTTATTTTAATATTGGCGAAAAACGCTGTTGTGCAAGGCTTGATGCCGATATTAAAATAAATAAAACAATTAATATTTCAATTGACAGCAATGACCTGTATAAATTTGACCCCAAAACCGGAAACAGGATTTAGTGCACTGTTGGGCTGAAAGCCCAACTTACGTTTTACAATAAAAAGGGAGAAAAGTGATAAGTCGATGAGTCGTTAAGACGATGAGTCGTTAAGACGTTAAGACGTTAAGTTCTTTACGGTTTTTTATTAATATGTAAGTTGGGCTTTCAGCCCAACAGAGGTAAATAT
>CAMOQI010000102.1 GCA_946622835.1 uncultured Candidatus Melainabacteria bacterium | reverse complement strand
TGTAATCCTGACTCATACCCATTGATATTTCGTCTAATTTGCAGTCAAATTCATTTTCTAATTGCTCTTTTATCTTTCTTATTTCGTTGAATAATTTTAATATCTCATCTTCTTTTATCCCAAGCGGTGCCATGTTCATGACCCCCACAAGATTTATATGTTCAAGTCGTTTAATTTGTTCAAAGTTTTTGAATACTTCTGATGTCGAAAATCCGAATTTTTGTTCTTCTCCTGCATTGTTAATCTGAATGAGAACTTTTTGAATTTTTCCGATATCGGCGCAATGATTGTCTATACACTGTGCAAGTTTTATTGAATCTACAGAGTGTATGTAATCAAAGATTTTTACCGCTTGTTTCACTTTATTTGTCTGTAGATGACCGATAAAGTGAAAAGTGGAATTTTTCTTCATTTCTTCAGGCAGATTTTGAATCTTTTCTGAAGCTTCAATTACTCTTGATTCGCCAAAATCGCGTATTCCTGCATTATATGCACAAATCATTGCTTCTTTGCCAAAATACTTTGTAACTGCAATTATTCTGGGTTTACAAGGTGCGATTTCTTCTTGTATACGTAAAAGATTACCGCTAATTGTTTCGTACATCGTTCACCTCTACAAGAAAACTGCTCCATGACGAGCATGATTTAATTGTACCCTGCTTTTCTGTCTTGTCCAAAATATTTTTTTAATCGGAATAATTTAAAAATATAAAACGCCCGAAACCATGGTGGTGACATGATTTCAGCCTTCCGAAACATTTGAAGCTTAGCTTTACAAAACTTAACAATTAACTGTTCCGTACCTCTAAAACCCATGCTCCATGCTAAAGGCATGGCTTTTTATATTTTTTATGTTATAATTTGGATGTAAAGGATTTACACTATATGAATATAAGTAATAATTTCGGAATTGCATTTTCTCTGACTATGCTGGCGGGTTTAACAACAGCGATTGGCGGAGTTATTGCTTTTGTTACAAAGAAAGATAATTTAAAAGCTTTGTCTTTGGGGCTGGGTTTTTCTGCCGGTGTAATGATTTTTATTTCGCTTGTTGATATTATTCCGGGGGCTGAGAACCTGTTAAAGCAAAATTTTCCGGATACTTTTAAATGGCTGGTTTTTGGCGGATTTTTAATCGGACTTATTTTATCTATAATAATTGACTATTTTTTACCGGATCACGTTGATACGGATGAGCTTTTGCATCCGGATGATCCTGAGGCGTATTCTCACAGTCATTACAAATTAAAAAGAGCGGGATTTATGACTGCTATTGCAATATGTGTTCATAATTTTCCGGAAGGTATGGCAACGTTTTTAACTACCACACAAAATGTCACTTTGGGGGTATCTGTTGCTCTTGCAATAGCTATACACAATATTCCGGAGGGGATTGCGGTTGCGCTGCCTATTTATCATGCGACAGGCAAAAAGCGTTATGCAATGCTATATGCCGCGCTATCCGGAATAACCGAGCCTATCGGAGCATTGTTTGGGATGTTAATATTTGGGTTATTTGTTCCGAATATTATGGTGGGAGCTTTGATGGCGGGAGTTGCCGGAATTATGACGTATATTTCTTTTGACACTTTATTGCCGTTGGCAAAAGAGTATGGCAATTGGCATTTGTCTATTGTTGGAATCATGTCGGGGATAATATTTATTTGGCTGAGTTTGAATTTGTTAGGTTAAATTTATCAAAGTCAAATGTAATCTGTTAAGATGACAAAATTGCTCTGTTGTGTTACAATATACCCACAGAGGTTAACTCTTATGATGAGTCAAACAAAAAAGTTATCTATTGCATTTTATTGGCACATGCACCAGCCTGTTTATCAATTGACGCCTAACGGAGATTATTTGATGCCGTGGGTAAGGTTGCATGCGGTTAAAGATTATCTTGATATGGCTCTTTGGGCGGAAAAATTCAAAGATTTGAAATTGAACTTTAATTATGTTCCGCAGCTTTTGGACTCTATAATTGAATATGCGCAAAATGATGCACATGATATTCATTCAAGATTATTGATTACCCCTGTGGAAAAATTTACTTCGGAAGATAAAATATATATTTTAAATAATTTTTTTGATGCGAACTATCAAACAATGATATTACCGAATGAGGAATTTCACAGGTTGTATAAAATTGCTCAACTTGATGAAACAAATGATATTTCGATATTTACGGATCAGGAATATGCTGATTTGACAGCGCTTTTCAATCTTGCATGGATTGATCCTTCGTACAAAACTTCAAATAAAAAACTCAAGCAACTTGTAACCAAAGGAAAGAATTATACTTTAGAAGACAGGATTGAAATTTTAAATATTCAAAGACAAATAATAAAGAAAATTATACCGACATTAAAAAAATTAGTTCAGGATAAGAAGATAGAAATTACTACAAGTCCTTATTATCACCCGATTTTACCTATTTTATTGGATTATAAAAATCTCAGGAAAAATTCGGCAGAAGATGAAATTTTGGACTTAAAAGCCGAACAAGATGCAAAAATTCAGACTCAAAAAGCATTAGATAGGGTTGAGGAGATTATAGGGGTCAGACCGCGCGGTATTTGGCCGTCTGAGCATTGTGTGAGTCCGAAAACCCTTGATATGTTTAGTTCTTTAGGGATTGATTGGTCAATTTCGGATGAAGGTATTTTGGCAAATTCTATAGATTTTGAATTTGAGCATGATTTTAAAGCATATATTCAAGAGCCTTATCATCTTTTAAAAACTTATAAATACAAGGCAAAATCATCTGATATTAAAATGATTTTTAGAGAATCAACTATTGCGAATTTGATAAGTTTTGAATACCAAAACCATAATCCGGTAGCAACGGCAAATGATTTGTATGACAGAATAAAGGTTATGCAAAGTAAAATATTGTCTTCTCCGGATAAGGAACATCTTTTGACAATTGCTATGGATGGTGAAAATTGTTGGGAAAATTATTTGGAAGACGGTGCAACTTTCTTAAAGACTTTGTATGAACTTATTTTAGGGGATGAAAGTCTGGAAACGGTTTTAATTAGTGATTATTTAGATAAAGCAAAAGAAGATAAACCTTTAAAAAAGATTGCATCAGGCTCTTGGATAAACAGGAACTTTAAACTATGGATAGGAGAACCTGTAAAGGATTTGGCTTGGACATATCTTGCAAGGGTTCGAAGTGATTTGTCAGGCTTTATAAAACGTGAGCCGAATAATCCGAACATTGAACTTGCAAAGAAAGAATTGTATATCTGTGAAGGCAGTGATTGGTTTTGGTGGTATGGGGAGCCAAATGATTCCGGACGGGATAATATTTTTGATTTTATATTCAGAACCCATTTAAAAAATATTTACAGATATTTAGAGCTAAAACCGCCGTCATATCTGGATGACCCGTTGTCGGATATCTCAAGTGCAAAGCCTTCAAGGTACCCAAAAGCGCCTATAACTCCCCAAATCGATGGTAAAAATGTAATATCGGAAGATGATGAGTGGAATAATGCCGGTTTTATTGAAATTCCTGACGGGCCTGTCCTGAGAGAATCAAAGTTGTTTGATAAAATAAGATTTGGAAATGATAAACAGAACTTTTATTTAAAATTTCATTTAAATAAATACATAAAACAGAATACGGATTTAACCAATCGGGCCTATCAGATGTACATATATACCCGCAAAGTTGGCGGTAAGCAAATTTTGGCGCCTGTCAGATTGATTAATAAAACTCAAAATATATCTCCTGTTTCTATGGAAAAATTTCATAATGAAATTCAAATTGCAATCAGGAACGATAAGCTGCAATTGTTGAGGATAATAAAGGCAATTCCCGGTGATATTTGGGTTTTAGAACATTCGAAATTGATAGAAGCCGCTTATGATGAAGTTTTAGACTTGAAAATACCGTTTGATTTGTTGGGAGTAAAATCCGGCGAAACTTTGGAATTTCTTTTTGTGAACGCAAATTACGGGATAAAAGATTTTTATATCCCGAATGAAATGATGTTATCTGTCACACGAGGTTAGGTAATCAGCTAACAAGCATACTTGCGCCGATTACTCCTGCACTGTTTCCAAGTTGAGCGGGAACTATTTCAACAGATTCTCTTTGGACGACCATAGCGCGGGCTTTGACTGTTCTTCGGATTGGTTCTAAAAGCAGGTCACCGCATTCAGCAACTCCGCCGCCTACAATAACTTTTTCAGGGTTGAGAAGATTTATGACAGAAACCAAGCCCATTCCTATATATTCGCCCATAATTTCAAAAATACGCTTGGCAACAGGGTCTCCGGATTCAGCTGCTTTTGCAACTATATAAGGAGTAATTTCACCATCGCCTGCAAGTTCTCTAAATTTAGCGGATTTACCGCCTTTGAGATAGTCTTGTGCCATAGCAACAATAGACGGACCGGAAGCAAAAGCTTCAAGACATCCTCTGTCACCGCATCCGCACAAAGGGCCGCCGTTTTGTTGTAATTTGATATGACCTATTTCACCGGCAGCATTGGCTGCTCCTCTGACAAGCTGACCGTTTATTACAAGCCCTGAACCTATTCCTGTTCCGACGGTTATACATACAAAGTTTTCACAACCTTTTCCGGCTCCGAATTTTAATTCGCCTAAAGCGGCGCATCTGACGTCATTGTCTATGCGGGTGGGGATGTGGAATTCATCTTCAATCATCTTTGCTATTGGTACATTTACCCAGCCGGGGATATTTGGAGCAAGTTTTACTACTCCTGTTTTATAATCCACTTGACCGGGGAAATCAAAACCGATGCCTTGAATATCATTTTGGGTTGTATTAGTTTCTTTCATCAGGTCTTTTATTGATTGGATTATATTGTTGACCGTATATTCATAGCCCATATTAGCGTATGTTGGAACGCTGTTTGAATAAATAATTTTTCCGTTATCGTCAACCAAAGCTATTTTAATGTT
>CAMOQI010000101.1 GCA_946622835.1 uncultured Candidatus Melainabacteria bacterium | reverse complement strand
AGATTTAATCGAGTATGCGAATATAATAAAGATTTCACATGAACTGTACAATACAACAATAAACGAATATTAATACATTAAAAGAATTTCTATTTTTAATTTCAACTTAAAAGTAAGCGATAAATAATCCAATGTCTATCATTTCACACATTTTCGGTACAATTGGTCAATGATATTCGTATTCCGCAGAAATAAATTTCTGCTACATACTCATAAAGGAGCAAAACGAATTGAAGTCTAAAAAAATAATTATTTACACAAAAAATATTGTTGTGTTTACTGTATTTTTTGTATTCCTTTTTCCTATAAAGTGGTGTTCATATGGTTTTGATGGGACAAATTCTAATGTTTTTGTATATTCCCCTACATCAGAAGGACTATGGGAGAATATCACAGGAGAATGGTTTTCAATCGTTGATTTTAATAAGAGCTTTACAAAAGAATTATCACGATCTATTATTTCTACTCAGGAAGGTGAATGGACAAATAATAAACTTGTTGTAAGCGGTGAATTATTTACTAATAATGGTTACAACAAAACATTTTATGTTACAAAATGGACGTTATTATTTCCCATAGAACGAAATTCTCTTGAAGGCATTTTAATGAGTAAACACTATTTAACAATTTATGATTTATATTTATCCCCTATAATTTACGGAAGGTACAGCGACGATGAATAGTATTTTAAAGAATTTATTAATTGCATTCTGTATTTCTTCATGTATGTTTATATTTGACTATTTAGTAATCAAACATACCCCTATATTATTTATGCAATTTATCTTATTGCCATCGATTTTGTTATTAAAAATATTTAAACTCTATACATATAAAATAAAACAATTGTTTTTTTTACTCGTTAATCTATGCTTTTTTGATAATGTTCTTTCGACGTTTAATTATTTTAAATTTAGCACTTTTGATACAATTATTGCTAAGAAAATTTTTGCAATAAGATTAGAATTTACATTGCTATACATTATTATTATTATTATTATAATGTTATCAAAGAGTATATGGTTAAAAAAATCGTTTAAACTTATATATACTAAAATAAAACAGAGTCGGTTAGCCGCAAAATGATAATAAAAAAGTAAGCTACTTAAAATAAAATACAGAAAATCCGCAATTAAGCAGTTAGGGATGCTGTTGTGATAGGTACAATTTCAGCTGTAACGATCAAAGTAGTTGCATATGCACCAGCAGCATATACACTTGGGAAAACAACGTATACGTATACATATACCTATTGCCGATGAAGCTATTTAGTATATAATTGATTTACTTGGATTGTAGGTGATTTATTTAGTGTTTATAGGAATATATACAGAACCAATAATTAATAATGCAAGATATAGAGGCTTATATCGCTTGAATGTTCCTGCTGAATATTGGAGTGAAAAAAAATACGGTCAATTGTACGAAATGTCTAACTGGTATATTGACAATGCAATAGATGGTTTTTATTTTCAATATTCAAAAGATGTACTTAATATTTTAATTAATTTATCGCAAAAACTACAAATAAACAAATGCCCTAATGACTTAATTATTTTTGGGGATGATTTTAATTCAGATAGTGCCCAATTTCTTGGATATGATATTAACGGTGATGAGAAATATCTATCACTTATTGTTTTAATGATTTCTCATCAATATAATGATGCATTGTTTGAAATAATCTTCGAATTTTTCGATAAAAAATTAAACAAGTTTGGGTTGTTTGAAAGTGAAAAAGATGCGAATTTACTTGTAAATTTATATAAAGAGCTGACAGACAAATTTGCTATCAATATTAAAAGAGTATCTAACCCAAAACCCACTAAAATCTATAAATACGTCGTTTCAGAAAGTTATAAATGAGGACAGGAGACGGTTCTTTGTCTCGCCCGCTGTTTAAGCGGATTTTGAATGGAGACAGGTGTCTAAAGTCAAGTCATACACTATTCCTCAAAAGGAACCAAAGGTCGAAAAAATGATTGCTACAGAAAGAATGATTGCAAAATCTTATATCAAAGAAGTACCTGTAGCATTTGCTTTCTACAAAGTATCCATGGAGGGGGTATAGTAATGAAAAGAAATTTGGTTGTTTTTCTTGTTTTTTTACTACTTGTCAGTTTAACGATAGCTTATGTAAAAGATTATTTATATAATTCTAACAGGCCTGCAAATGAATCTATTATGGAAATGAATAAAAGCAGCTTAATAAAAAATATTAAAGCAGTAAAAGATGAAGAACTAATTACTCTTCAAGAATTAACTGACTTTAAATGGGATACAGTTTATCAATTCGGTCCTTTTGCCGATGATAATGTTTGTGACCAAATAGTCGGAAAACATTTAGGAATACAATATTCATATAATGGTGAGAATCCTCAAAATTCAATACTCTTTACCTTAAATGGTGAGGCGGTTTGCTATATTGGAAACGAAGTTGAAGATATTAACATATCACTATTTTCAATGGGTTCTTATAAAGAGCATTCGGTTTCTTATAAATACTCCGATTTAAAATCATTATATGTTTCAGATGTAAATAATATAAGAATGCCTGATAAATATGAAATGTACAAATTAAAAATGAAAAATACAAATTTTCAGTACAGTAAAGGCACGGCGTATTATTTATACGGTGGTTTTGGTAGTGAGTTAAATGTTGTTAAACGCGATATTGAGTTCCCTTGCGGACATTTAATAAATTTTGAGCATAATATTACGGATTCTGATTATTTCAGAATTACACCACAAGATTATAATTTAACCAATATTAATTATAATAACGCAAATGTTCAAACATTATGTACCCAAAATACAGAAATTGAGTTTTATTTGGATAATGATGAAACTGTTGTCGAATTGGAATTCTATGGGGACAACGAATTGACAAATATAATAATTGATCAAAATACAATTTGCGTAAAATCTTGTAATGAATCAAACGGGAAAAAATTATTTCAAAAAAAGATTCATATTGCCGGTCTTGGCTTCCACAAATTGCAATTTGAAAATGATATATATTTATATGAGTTATGGCAGCATAATGATATTCCGAACGATAGTGGTCATACATGAGACGGTTCGAGACCGGTGAAAAAGTCCTGTTTTTAAGCAGCTTTTGCAGACTGTCCGACCGTTCCTGCATTTTCTTATTCTTACGATGCAGACGGAAACATTACTGATGAAGTGTCAGCAAATGAGCCTGATGTTGACGAAATAAGCGTTGATGATGCGGCAATGAGTTATAGTACGGCTAACCGTTTAACAAACTTCAACGGCACAAAGAAATCGTGGCCGTTCTCGAAATCGTGATAGAATTCGTAGGCGAGAAAGGAGAAACGGAAGATGATAAAAGGGGTTTCATTAATTAAATTAAATCCACAAAAATGTATTATATTTATTTGCATATGCATTATTATTTTTTTTGCAGCATTTGTGTGTGTTCATATTAAGAAAGATAGTGATATAATAAAAAAACTGGGTCTTAATCTGGATGGAGTAGAGGAATGCTATTATTCATGGACATATAGTGGAAATCCAATTTCTATTGGTCCGGTGGACTATGAATACTTTATTTTTGCAAAGCTTTCAAATGATAAACTTAATGATTTAAAATCGGATTATTCTTTTTTTGATACAAAGGCCAACCTTGAATTCTATGACAATTTTTTAAAGCTATTGACATCTAAGGTGGCATTAAAGTCAAAAAATTATAGTTGGAAAACATCAAACGAATTAAAACATCAAGTGTTGAATTCTGAAGCTTATATGAGCGAAATTTACTTTGATACTCTAAATGGATATGTATATATACATCTAAAAACTTATTGATTACAAGATAGCAGTCTCGGAATGTTCTTCTATAGCAACTAAAGCTAAGGATTCCGAGAATGGACGTTTTGAAGAACTTGGATGGGCGAAGTCGTTTATTACATATGGATATTCAACAAAATATATAGTATAGGAAAAGGAGACTTAGATACAACTAAAATTCAAACTATTTATGGTAGCAATGAAGTTATTTCATCCACTCCTAATATAGAACAACTAACGGAACCTATTTGCTGATAGTTTATACAGGAAGGATTTAAAATGAGAAAAATATCTATTATTCTATTGCTCTTGGTATTGGGAGTTGCTTGCAATAATGATAACAAAGCTAATAATATAAATACTGATGTAAGTTTTATAGAAAACAATTTTAATATAACCGGCATTAAAGAATGTTATTATGTGGGCAGAACTGTTGGAAATCCCAGAACTATTGGGCCTAATGATTATGAGTATTTTGTATTTTTTAGATGTAGTGATAGCGAAATTGAACAGATAAAAAATAATTACACTTTTACTAATATAAATCCGTCGTTTGGAGTAAGTCCGACTCCAACGCAAAAACCGATGGACTATTTCACACCCGAAAAAATACTGCAAGCTTCAAACTATGAATGGTGTTATAGCGAAGAATTTGAATACAAAGTTTTGGAGAATTCTAAATATATGGGAAAGGTTTATTTTGATAAGATAAATGGATATATATATATGTGGATTTCAACTTATTAATCAAAACTCACATCAAAAGTCATACAGGGAATGGCTCCGTGTATGAGTTCAAACGCAAACGATCAGACCATAGGTTATGAGTATGATGCGTTCGGCAACCTTAAAAAGCTGACATATCCCGATAATAAGCAGGTTTCATACTCGCTTGGAGCTTCATTTGTTCCGGTAGATGCACATATACAATTAACATATTCAATTTTATATAAGGGATATGATTATGTTATGACTCAAATAATTGGAGGTTTTAATTTAAGAAATGCTTACGACATGCTTAAAAATATTAAAAACTCTTTCATTTAAGCATTATATATTCTCTTTTAGCATACTTATATTATATATTTTTAATATAATTACATATTATAACATTATTAAATTTATTTTAATTTCTA
>CAMOQI010000100.1 GCA_946622835.1 uncultured Candidatus Melainabacteria bacterium | reverse complement strand
GTAAATATATTTTGTTTAATTATCGCAGTAGTATTTTTCTGCTAAAATAAATATGCTATGAAAAAAATACTTTTAATACTGTTGTTACTAATTTTAAGTTTGCCCGCATTGGCTCAATATAAACCTATTCCTAAGGATTTAAGTTCACTGTATAGGGCAGAAGTAACCCAAATCATTGATACTCAATATCCAATTGCTGTTCGTAGAACAAAGCAAATTAGACGTGAAGCACATAAAATGTATTTAAAAGTTTTGCAAAACAACGATTTATATATGACTTATGCTACAAATAATTATGATATGATTATTGACATTGGGGAATTTAATTTGTTGTCAAAAATTGTTGATGCTACAGATAAATATGTAAGCATAAAGAATGATGATGCTCTTGCTACTGACTATAATGGTGCTATATTAGATTTTTTAGATCCATACTTTAAAGATAATCAAATTAAAACTAAAAAATTAGATAATTTGGCTATTCTTGTTAATAAAAAATACAACGAAATATCAAAAGAACAACAATTACTTTATAAGTTATATTACAGATTTGGGGGAAAATTGCAACAACAATATGAAAAGGAGAAATCTTTAAAATATAAAGATTTCGAAAAATATACCGCATTGTACATTGTTCAACAAGATTTAAAGAACTATCGTTGCTGCCGTAAAAGTATATATGGGGAAGTCATATATTTGATTGATAACGCAGATGAAACAAATCACCGATTTTTACTGCAAATCAAGAAAAATTTTGATAATTGCAGTAAAAATCTAAAGTGCTGGCAATCTATTGAAATAGATGATTACAATTATGATTGGTTAGATAATGCCACTAAGTTCGTTATATGGTTTAATAATATGGTGTATTTAACTAAATAGTTTATATTTTGTAATTAATCCATAGACTTTATTAAATTTAGAAGATACAACATGCAGAAGAAGTCCGGGAGATATATTCCCAGATAATGTTGTTATGAAAAGGTTATAACCTACTAAAATTCTCATGCTAACTTTTCGTTACCAAACTCGTTACCAAATAGGGCTTTTTAGGGTAAATTAAGGCATTAGAAAAGAGGGCTGAAACCCTCTTGTTATTTATATGGTACCCGACTTAGATTTGCTTCACAGGAATAGGTATAAAAACTGCGCCTCGCATTAAACGCCACCGCTCACAATTACAACGAAAACTCAACGTTTCCGTTGATAATTGTTCGTCTCTCGCTTTCGCTCGTGGCTCTGCTCGGCTTGCCCCAAGCGAAAATTGTTCGTTGTGAGTTTACATATATAAAAAGAGAACCCAAAGGTTCTCTTTTTATATATGGTACCCCCAAGCGAATTCGAATCGCTGTCTACACCGTGAAAGGGTGTTGTCCTAGGCCTCTAGACGATGGGGGCTTGGTACAAAATCTATTCTATATGGAACAAAATCCATTGTCAACATCTTTGTTACAAGTTTTATTCCCGTTATTTATATTTTATCTCTTCTATTATCTCTTTTATCTCGGGGGTAACATCTTGTTCTGCTCGGAGGTTATTTTTTACCAGATTTGCAAATTCGGCTTTTTTAAATTCATGCATCCCTCTTGTTCTAAAAAATTCTTCCAAGATTTTTGTCATTGACTCATTCGAATCCAGAATCCCCTTTTCTATTATTGAAATATTGCTATATTCGAATTCTATTGTTCGTAAAATTAAATCTTTTGATAATAAATCTTCGAACTCTCCGCATTTTAGAATATGAATTTTGTCAATTTCCCTTAAACACGGGGTAATTTCTTCCAAATTTTCATGCGCATCTTTATCTAAAAGTACAAATATCGGGAGTTTTAAATTTTTAGAAAGTTTATAATACATTTTAACTACCTGATTTTTGCCCCCTGCAGAAATCAGATAAATACCTTGTTTTGCGAAATCATAATTGCATATGCGAGCAAATTCCGGCAGCAATATCTCTTCTGTTGCTCCTTCTACAATTACTACCTGACATATAGGATATATAAAAGAATTTTGTTCTCTGGCTTTTTTAATATCCCCATTTTGTGCAAGAGCTTTTAACCATTGTAAATTTTTTACACAATTCGAGTCGATAAGATTTATAAACGACTTATAGTCAATTTTGTTATTCATTAAAATTTTTGTATAATCATCAAGATAAAAAACTGTCTGCTCATATTTCAAAAGCTTTTCGTTGATTGAATAATCCCCATCAGATTCATATCCCAAATTTTGCAGCGAATAATTTATAATATACTGCGCAAGTTCACGCAAATCCGATGCTTCCATTTTTTCAATTTCAGACTTTTTAAGTTTTGGGGTTATTAAATTAGCGCTCAAAATATCCGAAAATACTCTAAAATATTTTCCCTGCTTAAAACGAGTTAATCTGTCAAATGAAATTATAAGCTGTTGTTTTGTTAATGGTTTGACTTTTAAATCCTTCAATGATACCTTCTTTTAATATTTATTTACAAAAATAGCAATTTTCATAATTTTTCTTTTTTTATATATTTGGAGTTACCATGGTAGAAAAAGTAGATTATCGCGTTTATCAAAATAATTATACCACAATCAGGGGTATTAAAAACACCCCGCAAAATTGCGCTGTTGCGAAAAACTACCACACTCCGACATTTACGGCACAGTCTGATATTTCTAATGTTTCTGCTGTTGCTGATTTAAAAATCAGAACTAAATTGTCAAGCAAGGAAGAGAAGAATAAATATACCGAAGTTCTGTCACATCTTGACAAATCTTCGCGGAAACTACTGAATAATATGTTAAAAGCAGGGATACTGTTAAACTCTGACTCAAATGACGGCAGCACCGTTTTGGATAATTTACACAGGATAGTTACAGAACCAAAAGCTCAGGGTCTGAATGCGGATAATATACTTAAAGATACCATTATGGCAATTGCATATCCCCAAATAATAACACAGCAGTTTGGAGATATCCCAAATGAGTACCGTCAAGAGGCAATTTCGAGAAATATAGGTGAAGAATCAAATTATATAAATATCTACCAGAGGTTACAAGAAATAGATGTATCACATTCGGGAACCTGTGTCGCGGCCAGTACGGAATTTAAGTTGGCAAAACAACTTCCCGCAGAATTTGCAAGATTTGCTGCGGATTTGAGTTCTCCAAAACTGTCAACGGAAAAAACTATTAAACTTAATAATTTGGCGGATGAGACACTGAATTCTATTTGGCTTTTAAATGCATTTGATATACCATGGACTCCAAATGGTTTTAATGAAGCAAAAATAACATTTGCTCCTGATAAAAATGCGCTTTTAAGAGCACAAATCCAAACAACAAACCGCGATCCATATGAAAGATCTGCGCTTGATGTTTTAATGCAATCAACATTTATGCAAATAGGTTCTCAGCAGTCCTATGATACTCTCACCGATAAAAGAGCCGGTAAATTTAACCAAAACGATAAGGGTTTAATTGAGTTTGAAAAAACTTTCACGGAATCCGTTGTTTTTGACAAAAACATTTTATCCGTGACTTATCAAAAAGTTGACGAAAATGCACGTCTTGTAGGATATGAAACCGATTTGGCAACAATGAAAAGGCATCTTATAACCGCGTTGAATGAGGGTGAAAATATTATTCTCGGATACACCCAGACGGATAACAGCAATGTGATAATAAACGGGCATGAAATTACTCTTGTAGGTTATAAAACAGATAAACAGACCGGTAAAACAATATTTATATGTAATGATACAGATGATGATATTCCGAATTTGATTGAATACACAGAAGATTATTTATTGCCGAAAATTCACCATGCAGCTTTGCCAAAACATATAGTTGAAAAAGATTTGGATATTGTTCCGAATTGGGTGGAAGGTATTGATGTTTATAAGCAAATGAAAGACCTGGCATAATTTTAAAATATTGCGCAAATTCCGAATAACAAAGAAAATCATCATAACTTCCTGCGTTATCGCCGGGCATTAATATATTGTTTTGCATAAATAACCCCTATTTTTATGTAAGTAATTATAAATGAAACATAAGGGTGTTATCATATTATTTTATTGATTTTCCCATTTCGTATGCTTCTTTCATTGCCGGTTTATCTTTAATTTCGCCCTTTTGATAAACACTATGTCCATAGATAATTCCGCATTCTTTTGCTCCGTCTACGCAGTCAGCATAACCTCTGAAACATTCTATTGTTCTGTCTAATCCTTCAATGTCGTCTGCGCAGGTTGCTATATAATAAAAATCTTTATTTTTAACTTCTGTCCAACGTGCAACTGTTCGATCTATTAATGCTTTTAATTGTGCATCTATTGAATAAAAATATACGGGGCTGGATAGTACCAAAACATCCGTGTCTATTATTTTTTGCATAATTTCTGCCATATCATCTTTTATAATACATTCGCCGTTATGAGTTTGGCAATAATAACAGCCTTTACAATAATCTATCTTCTTTTTGGCAACATTTATTTTTTCAACATTATTCCCTGCTTCTATTGCGCCTTTCATAAATTCATCGCATAACATATCGGAATTGCCGCCAATTCTTGGGCTGCCGGATAATATTAGAACTTTTTTACTCATATTGCCTCCTATTTTAAATTTTCTTTATAAAAATTTTCGATTTTATCAAACGGGATTGCGTTTGTATCGCCACCGTCATACAAATCAACGTGGTTTGCGCCTTTAACAATCAAAAGTTCCTTGTTATCACCTTTCAATTTCTTAAACGCATCTTCGCCAAAATAACGTGAGTGAGCTTTTTCGCCATGTACGATTAACACGGGAGTTCTGATTTCAGATGAGTATTGCAGAATCGGTTGATTGATTAAAGACAAGGACGAAGTCATATTCCATTTGCCGTTTGAATTGATTGAACGGGCGTGGAAACCTCTTTTTGTCTTATAATATCCCCAATAATCTTTTACAAACTGAGGTTCATTTCCTGATAAG
>CAMOQI010000099.1 GCA_946622835.1 uncultured Candidatus Melainabacteria bacterium | reverse complement strand
TAAAAAAGCCGTTAAAACCTGTGACAAAGTTGTTGTGTCGGTTTTTGTAAACCCAATACAATTTTGCCCCGGAGAAGATTTAGATAAATACCCCAGAACACTTGATTCTGACAATAAAATGTGTGAAAGCGCCGGTGTAGATATCGTGTTTGCACCTTCCCCAAATGAAATGTACGGACAAGGACAAATGCTATCCAATGACTTTTTAACCTACGTAATACCTCCGTTTTTCTACGTTAACAAATTGTGCGGCAAATCAAGAATCGGACATTTTGACGGAGTTTGTACGGTTGTAAACAAACTGTTTAACATTGTTCAGCCCGACTGCGCATTTTTCGGGCAAAAAGATGCGCAGCAGTTGATAATTATCAAAAAAATGGTTAAAGATTTAAATATACCGATTGAAATTGTCCCTTGCCCCATAATAAGAGAAGAATCTGGGCTTGCTATGAGTTCGCGCAACAAATACCTGACAGATGAAGATAAAATCCACGCTCTTGCCCTTTATAAAATCTTAAATAACATAAAAAATTGCTACAAAAACGGTATTACAAACATTGATGCTCTCAAAGAAACCGCCTGCGCATTTTTAAACGAGCATCACGAGCTTGAATATTTAGAATTTTTAAATGAAGATGATTTGGAAGAAACAGATACGGCAAATGATAAAACTCGAGTGTTTATAGCGTGCAAAGTTGCCGGAGTAAGACTCATTGATAACATATTACTGGGCGAATAATATCTTATCACTACATATCCATGCCAAAATAAATTTACCCTTTTAATATGATTTTTAAAATCATGCAATACGCCTTTGAGATGAATAATAAAAAAATAATACACCATGCGGCAAAATCATGGTGTAGAGCATGATTGAGAAATTTTCTCAATCAAAGGATTTAGATAAATCCTTCAATCCGTAATAAATAAATAATCAACCAGTACATGGATTTAAAAATCAATTAAACAAATTAGTATATTGTTTGTAGAGAGAAATTAATTTTAAGAAACGGGAGAAATAAAATGAGAGATTTCAACAGAAAATTAAGAGTTATCCTGATAGATGATAACGCAAATCACCTCAGAGGGATAAAAGAGCTTATCAATTTGGAAAGTTGTTATGATGTAGTAGGTACTACCACAAGTGCAAATCTTGGGATTAATCTTGTAAAAAAACATCATCCTGATATTGTCTTAATGAATATTAATATGCCGGAAAAAGACGGCTTGCAATCTATTCAAGCAATATCAAAATTAAATCTCTCAACAAAAATAATAGCATTAAGCGGATACGACGATTCTGACTTAATATACAGAGCAATGAAGCTTGGAGCAAAAGGCTATGTTCTAAAAACAATGGCATCTGTTAAGTTAATTAATGCAATAGAAGAAGTTGCATCAGGCAAAATTTATCTTCCGTCAGTATTATCAACAAGATTCTTCGAATATTTCCAAAACGCATCAAAAGAAGAAGCAAAATCATCAGATGGTGAAAATTTACTCAACAGCCTGACTTCAAGAGAAAACGAAGTTTTGGAATTATTAACCGAAGGAATTAACTACAAGAGTATTGCAGGAAAATTGATTATATCGGAAACTACCGTTAAAACACACGTAAATAATATTTTCCAAAAATTGCAGGTAAATGACAGAACAAATGCTGTATTATACGCACTTAGCCACGGATTTAAAACAACAAAAGCAACAAAATCCGCAGCTATGACAACAGTTTAAAATCTGACACGTATACAAAAAGGGTTCTGTATAAAGCAGAACCCTTTATTTTAAAGAGGAAAAATGACGCAAACACAACTATCACCCGAAGATATTCAAAATCAAATAAGATACGTAACCCACGAGATAAGAAATCATTTATCAATATGTGATACGTACAGTCAAATCATCAGAAAAAATCTGGAAAAATCGGATATTAAAAACCCCTCAATAGAAAATGCGCTATCTTGCATTCAACAAGCAGTGAAAATTATTGGTACAAATTTACTTGAACTAAAATCCTTAAACACAAGTAATACTCAGATATTTGACTTTGAAAAACTACTGCTAAAAGGAATTGAAATGTCAAAAGCATACACTTGCGAAAAAAAAATAGATTATGAAGTATTTATAAAAAACACAGAAAATATTGAAACAGACGAAACCAGATTCCTTTCCTGCATAGTAAACATAATCAAAAATGCAATCGAAGCAATTGAATACAAAGGGAAAATTTCCATAATCGCAGAGATCAAAAATTCAAAAGGGATAATAAAAATTTCAAACGACGGAAAACCCATTCCAAAAGAGAAACAATCAACAATATTTGACAGCGGTTATACCACCAAAAAAGACGGCTGCGGGCTCGGGCTTGCAATATGCAAAAGATATTTACAAGAAGAAAACGCAACTCTTGAACTCAAAAAATCAACCCGAGAATCAACAACTTTTGAAATAACAATACCCACGATATAAATAAGAAATTCTTATCTTTTAACTTTTCCCGACAATTGACCGCAAGCTGCATCTATATCAGCCCCACGCTCAAGACGAACTGTAACTTTTTTACCTGAATGCTCAATTAACGACTTAAATCGCATAATCGAATTATTTGAAGGGCGCTTATAGTCATTTTCTCCGACAGGATTATACGGAATCAAATTTATATTACACTTGATATCTTTTAAATATGCTGCCAATTGTTTTGCCGCCTCTACCGTATCATTTAAATCTTTTATCAAAAGATATTCAATCGTAATGCGCCTTCCGGTTTTTTCATTATAATATTTAAGCGCATCACTCAATTTATCCATAGGGTACTTATCTTCAATCTTCATCAATTTGGCACGAACACTATGATTCGGAGCATGCAACGAAAGCGCAAGAGTAGATTGCATATCCATATCCGCAAGTTTTACAATTTGCGGAATTATGCCTGATGTTGATACAGTCAACCGCCTTGCCCCAATTTGAAAACTTTCGTTAAAAATCTCCATCGCCTTTAAAACATTTTCCAAATTCAAAAGCGGCTCTCCCTGTCCCATAAACACAACATTTGTGACCTTTAGACCTGTATCCCTTTGAATTGTTAAAACCTGTTCTACAATCTCCTTATAAGTTAAATTTCTTATAAATCCGCGTTTTGCCGTTGCACAAAACGAACAATTAACAGCACAACCAATCTGAGAGCTGACACACGCCGTTAAATTAGCCCTATTATCAAAACGCATAAGAACGGTTTCAACACACTCACCATCAGGAAATTCCAACAAATATTTAACCGTTCCGTCCTGACTAACCTGTTTGACCTTTATTTTTATATCAGAAACTTTTGCTATCGACTTAAGTTCTTGGCGAAATTTTAAAGATAAATCAGTCATTTCATCAATATCTTTAACCGACTTCAGATAAATCCAATTATGAATTTGGCGAGCTCTGAATTTTGTCGCTCCCAAATCCTGAGTAATTTGTTCTAATTCTTCCAATGTCAGACCAGATAATGTTTTCATCCTAATTTCCATTCAATATATAATTTATAATTTCTTTTTCTGCTCTCAGTTTAAGCCAAACAGGCTCAGATTTCAATTTCCAAGCCTTAAATGAACACGACAAAGGCAAAAACCCTATAGGATCATCCGGAAAATCCTTGCATATTTGCGGCCTTTGCTCATACACACAGCAGCGATTCTCTGGTGTCACATTTTTACAATGATAAAAATAACAAACGCCATACTCTTTTAACAAATACACATAATCAGGAAAAATCTGCCTATACTCAGATTCATTTTTATACGGAATAAAAATTGAAACAAATTGTTTTGCATATTCCTCTCCTAATTTTGATTTTTTGATAAGTTCATCATAAGAAAACTGACTAACGGCAAACCTGCAGCATTCTCCACAACAAACACAACTGCACTCGCTTTTATATAAATCCGATTTTAAAGCCGCATCCGCCGCAACAGCGGACAAACGGGATTTTAAATAATCTTCAATTTCAGATTTATCCAATTTTGATATATCAGACCTAATTTCGGAGATAACATTGTTAAAAATTTTCCCGTAGCGCAGATGCAAATTAGCTATATAATCTTTCAACAGATACCTCTAAATATGTCTTTGTGCAGGGTTCAACAGCAAATCAGCCAATCTGTCAGCACCAATAAACCCCCTTTGCGACATAAGCTGAGCAGCCAGCTTATTATCGTAATCCACAAATCTGTGACGTACTTCAAAAGCTCCTTGCAAAAAATCAATAATACAATAACAAGCCTTTGGCACAGGAGTCATCGGTCTTCCTACAGAACCGACATTAACAACCGTTTGTCCTGACGGCGTTTGATATCCGCAAGGAATATGAGTGTGACCGCACAATATCAATTTTTCACTCGTATCTTCAATAATTTCTTCAATTGCCTCCATTGGCATATTCGGCAAAATATCTTCATTATTGGCTCTTGGAGAACCATGAACGAGAAGAACACTACAATCTTCAATATCTAAGTTCAACATTGGCGGTAAATCGTTAAGGTAAGCTTTTTGAGCATCATCCAACAATAAAACATCCTGCTCTATAGCATTTGCCATAACCGGATACTGATCCTTTAAGAAATCCACCAAGTCAGGACCATATTGAGCTATCATTTTATCTGTATTACCCTGTATAACTGTCCAGGTTGATTGTTCCATAACATAATCCACAACCTCTTTGGGCTGAGGACCGGCAAGTGCCAAATCACCCAAACAAAAAACATGCTCGCACCCCTGTTCTATAACATCCTTCATAACAGCTTCCAAAGCCTGAACATTAGCATGTAAATCAGATAATACCGCAATTCTCATAAATTTACCCCTCTTCGTTTTATGTGATATTATTATACTATGATAAAAAGAAGAAAAACAAAAGAGATTTCTATCGGAAATGTAAAAATCGGTAATAATAACCCTATTTCTGTACAATCTATGTGCAAC
>CAMOQI010000098.1 GCA_946622835.1 uncultured Candidatus Melainabacteria bacterium | reverse complement strand
TAACAATCTTAATAAATCATCAGCTTTTTAAAATCGAACTTTTTAACTAATTTAGCCTGTAGGTTGGGTGAAACCCAACATTATATTATGGTGTCGTAGGCGGGACTTTGCCTGAGCGTTGGCGAGGGTATGAAACCCGAGCCATACAGCGAAGGTATGCCGACTAATCGGCTGAACTGATGAATTTTTCTCAACAAGAAAAATTCATGTTCAATCCCGCCTGATAGTATAAAAAGGAATTGGACATTTGTCACAATTCCTTTTTATGGTGTCGACGAGGTTACTATTTTGGAACCCTTCGACAAGAAGATTATATCAAATTTAGGTAATAAGTACAACATTTATCATAAGTTGATTTTGCACATGAAGTTGGATACACAAACATATTATAATCTTAGGATAACATTAGGTTTGGAACATAATTAATTGTTGGGTTTCACCCAACCTACGTACTAAAACTTAATACAGATTAACGCAATTTACCAATTAATGTATTAAGAGGTTTGCTAAAACCAAATGCCGAAAGCAATCCCGCAAAATAAAGTAAAACTGAATCAGATGCATTGCTTTTAAATTTACTATTTGTACTTATTTGTGAAATATTTTTAGGGTTTGCTGAAATTTTAATACTTCTACTAGTGAATGTATTATTACACGAAATTGAATCAATCTTCATAAAATACTCCTTATGTACTTATATTAAAACTTCTAAAAATATAATTTGCTATACATGTAAAATGGTGTCGACGGCGGGACTTGTCTTGCTGCGCTCGCCATCGACGTGACTTCGCTTGGGCATTATATGTGCTGCGCACAGCCTATCAATAAGGCTCAAGGCTCCGCACTTGGCTCGCTTGCGCTGAACCCGCATTAAGCGAATTAAAGCCCTCACCATACTAACTATAAAAAAGATTTGAGGACAAGCCTCAATCTTTTGTATAATGTCGTAGGCGGGACTTTGCCTGAGCGTTGGCGAGGGTATGAAACCCGAGCCATACAGCGAAGGTATGCCGACTTGTCGGCTGAACCAATGAATTTTTCTCAACATGAAAAATTCATGTTCAATCCCGCCTGATAGTATAAAAAGGAATTTGACATTTGTCATAATTCCTTTTTATGGTGTCGTAGGCGGGACTTGAACCCGCACGGGTTTCCCCACACGCCCCTCAAACGTGCACGTATACCGATTCCGTCACTACGACTCGTACTAATTTTATCTTTAAATGTTCTGTTTTTGTAACGTCTTCGTGACGGATGTTGGGTCAAGCCCAACCCTCTCGGAAAACGATATTTAATCGTTTTCCTGCGGCAGAGTGTCACTACGACTCGTACTAATTTTATCTTTAAATGTTCTGTTTTTGTAACGTCTTCGTGACGGATGTCGGGTCTTTACACCTTTTATCCTCTCCCGAATTTCTAAATTCGCTTGCGCTTATTAAGAAATTCTTCCCTCTCCGCCTTTCGCTTCGCTTTCCGGAGAGGTATAAGTTCCTCTGTCACTACGACTCGTACTATTTGATTATCAAATATACCAATATTGTACCACAAAAATTTTACAAGCGCGTTTTGCTTGATAAATTTAACACATCTATAAATGAAAATACCGATGCGAATTCCTCAAACAAATGTCTATACTGTGTTACATCATCAACCTTGCCCAATAAATGATTCATCTCAAATAAATCTCTGCCGGTATGTAAAAATATTAACATCTCATCTTCATACACCGAACAATCCATTTTATTCACCCTAAAGCTCGTCTGTATCTGCATTAAACGCTCAATAAACATGGTATTTAAAAGATACCGTGCTTCAATCTGGCATGAAATTGTCGGATCAAGACTGTTTGCATATACATCAAATTTCTTATTAAATTTATCCGATTCTAATACTACTTTTTCAAAATTATTCATTCCAAAATTGAAAAACCTTTTCTGTTTTATCAGCACTCTTGATTTGATTGATTTATTCAGCTTGAATTTTAATATCAAACCCCTAAACATTCTATGATATGTACGATGTTTATCCTTTCCAATCCATCCAAAATCTGTTTCATTCATCACAAATTCAACATCATTATATTTCCCCTGAAATACATCATCATCTTCTCTTCGTTCAATCATTGTGTTAAATAATTGGCTGCGCATTATAGAAGTATCCGGTATTATCCCATAATTGACATAACTGATATTTTCTCCAAAAACTTTTAACAGTTTCGGAAACAATGTTTGTTTTATATCTTTTTGATAATCCTTATTAGTGGTTCTTATATTATTTATTACAGCACCGATAAAAAATATAATTGCCAGAATTATGTGAAATTCCAGACAATAATCTCTTTCATGTTTGCCGGGTATAAAACCTAAAAGACCTATTCCGATGTAAGATAATATAGAGCCAAAACTATATAAACTTCTGCGGGATTTCTGTTGAAATATTTTCCACTTATTCAAATGCTTTTGCATTGTCCATGCAAAATTTATAGTAAAATCGTTTTTGTATTTAAGCATGCTGTCAAGCATTATTTTTTCCTATTGATTTATTAAACTAATTTTATTTACCGATTTCTAAAGCTCTTTGCGCCATAGATTTTGTTATATTCACCAGCGCAAGGTTTGCTTCATAGGCTCTTTGTGCTATCAATGCATCTGCTATATCTACCATTGCATTAACATTTGAGGCTCTGATATATCCGTTTTCATCAGCATCCGGATGGCCGGGCTTATAAATCTTTTCACCTAATGTAGGATCTTCCACTATTCCGGAAAAAGTAACACCACCTTGCAAATATGGTAATGTTCCTATACCGAAAACATCTTCTTTCATTGTGTTCATTAAACCGTGAAATGAATTATCATCTACAGCATTTAATACAGGAATTTTTCTTACGTAATTAGGCGTATCAAGGTTTGCGATATTCTTTGCATGAATATCAATACGCTTTCCATGAACTTTAAGCGCTTTTGCACCTATATCAATTGATTCCATTATACCCATTTAAATCACCCGCCTTAATTATTTACCTACATTGATAACTGTTTTCATCTCAGTTATTATATTTGACATTCTTCTTGTTGCCATTGAATATAATATCGAATTTTCCTGCATTTTCAATAATTCATCTGCTGCTTTTACCGGTTCTTCGGATCTGTCCATCGCAATAGCTGACGGCCCAAGTTTTGCAGACAATTTTGTCTCCAGTGGTGAATTCATTGTACTTAAATACTGTCCAAAATCGATATCTTGTCTGATATATCCGGGGGTATCTACGTTTGCAATATTTGAACCCAAAGCTCTTTGTCTTTGTGATATCAAATCCATCATCAATGATACTTTACCCAAGCTGTTTGAAGGTGTATACATTACCTACTATGCCTCCCTTATATTAATTGCTTTGTTATACATATTATCCGCAAGTTTTAACATCTGCATACTTGCAAGCATTGAAGCATTCAACCTCAACATATCTGTTGCCGAACGATAAATACTTACATTTGACATTTCCAAATTGTGCTGTTTAAAACAGTCATGATTTTTTACAAGTCTTGCTTCTCCGGCTTCATCT
This sequence comes from uncultured Candidatus Melainabacteria bacterium, assembly GCA_946622835.1. Lineage (GTDB taxonomy): Bacteria > Cyanobacteriota > Vampirovibrionia > Gastranaerophilales > Gastranaerophilaceae > Zag111. Next base: position 1,401 of record CAMOQI010000098.1, on the reverse strand, counting down.
GTCGGTTTTAAACGGTTCATATCAGCCATTTCCAAACCGTTAGGATTATCAAATCTTACAAGAGGTATTGTTCCTATTTTTCTCGGTTTGTCACCACGCTCATCGTATGCTACCACTTCGCCGTTTTTCTTTATTTCAAACTTGAAACAATTTGTCGGAATTTTTATACCTTCTCCGACTATCCAACCGTCTCTGGTAACCAAATACCCGTCTTTTCCTTGTTTAAAAGCACCGTCTCGAGTATATTGAACTTCACCGGTTTCTGAGGTTACAGGAATATATCCCGCACCATCTATTGCCACATCATAAGGATCTGAAGTAATTCGGATTGAACCTTGTGTATTATCTGTTTTAACAGCACCTGTAAGGTATCCGTCTTCTTTCAAAATCTGTTCAAATGTTACGCTTTTATAACCTGTAGTTTGAACATTGGCAAGGTTATTGGCAATTTGCCCAAAACGTTCAAACTGCACCAGTGCGTTATTTGTTCCTTTTGAAATAATTCCTTGTAAATTGTACATAATTCTTACCTCTATGCTTCATTCACATTATTGACTCAATTGAGATATTGTCTTACCTAACACCGAATTTTGAAGCATAAACATTTGTCTGTTTGCATCAAAATTCTTTATAACAGGCATCATTGCCAAAAATTCCTGCTGCAGGGCAACGTTTGAAAATTCATTATAACCTTGCTTTACATTTGGTTCCATAACTGCAATTCCGTCATGATCCACAATACCTAAATACCCGATTTTTTTAAGTTTACCGTTTTTCTCATCAAACATAGTTATTTTACCGGTCTTATCTATTTTTATGTGCTTTAAATCTTGTGGCACATACGGAAAAACAATCGGTGTACCTGCATTTGATAAAACTTGAGCATTTTCTAAAGTCACCAACGTTCCATCTTTCGCAACTTTAAAACGACCGTCTCTTGTAAGTTTTATTCCATTCGCGTCTTTTGTCTGAAAATAGCCTTTGTTTGCCAGTGCTATATCTAAAGGATTTTCAGATACTGCAATACGTCCGACTTTATCATCTCTGGTAGTTGACAGAGCATGAACACCTAAAAATTCGGCAAATGAAGATACAACCGCTTCTTTCCTTTGATAACCAACCTTATCAAAGCCGCCGATATTTTCGTTGCTTATTCCGATAAGTTCACTATCCAAATGCATTGCACGTATTGAAGCCGTCAATCCGCCTTCATCAAACCGTATTCCGCCATTTAATCGTATGCTCATTCTACTACCTCTACATGTTTTTTATTAATATTGTCGTCAAATATGGATTTTTCCTCAATATTTTTTCGAAAAATCATACATTTGATGTACATTTTGCATGTATTTAATGACCATTTTAAATAAGTCAACCCCCCAAAATGCACAATACATCATG
>CAMOQI010000097.1 GCA_946622835.1 uncultured Candidatus Melainabacteria bacterium | reverse complement strand
TAGTTTGTAAATTTTGAAACTATGCTTCCTCAGGAGTTTCTTCTTCAGCTTTAACCTCTTCAACAGGTGCTTCTTCAGCAGGTGCTGCTTCCTCAGCTTTAACTTCTTCCGCTGGGGGCTCTTCTGTTTTAGCTTCTTCAGCGGGAGCTTCTTCTGCCGGCGCTTCAGCAGCAGCTTTTGCTTCTTCTGCTGCTTGTTTTGCAGCTTCTTCTTCAGCTTGTTTTTTTGCTAATGCCTTTTTAGAAAGTTTTACGGTTTCTTTCTTTTTATAGTTAAGTGTTCCGTCTTCGTTGCAATTTTTAATTAAGTATGCAACAGTTTCTGTCGGTTGAGCACCTTTTGATATCCAGTCAAGAGCCGCAGCTTTATCTAATTTCATAACTTTTGTTTTTGGGTTATAGTGACCCAATTCTTGAATAGGTCTGCCTTCTCTTTTTGTTGTTGAGTTTATTACAATAATTCTGTAAGTAGGGTTTTTCTTAGCACCCAATCTTTTTAATCTGATTTTTAACATTCTTAAATTTCCTTCTTTTTCTTAATTTTACTATCGGTAATTCAACCGCCGCTTGTCAAACTACCTAAACCAAGGTTTAGAGGAATCTTCTCGGCTATGCTCAATTCATATCACAAATATTTTCTTATTGCAAGTAATTTTGTTTTCTTTTTTAATTAAACGATTTGCATTTATCTATCTTTGCGGTAAAATTTTAGTAAAGAGGATACAGGTAAATAAGAAGGATATAAAGATATGGATTCAAAATTAACTCATTTAAAGGACAATTTGTTCAGTATAACATTTACAATTCCGGAGAAAGAAGCTACTTCAGCATATAATTCGGCTGCTTCCAAAATTTCACAATATGTGAATATTGACGGTTTCAGAAAAGGCAAAGCTCCGCGTGCTGTTGTTGAAAGACATGTCGGTATTGACAGAATTAAACAGGAAGCTTTAGAAATGTTGCTGCCGAAATATTTAGGGCAAGCGATTCTTGATAATAAATTAGATGTTATTACTCAACCTGCGGTTACTGATTTTAGTTTTGAAACAGGTAAAGATGTTCAAGTAACTTTCCAAGTTGAAACAAGACCGGAAGTTAAATTGGGTGCGTATAAGGATTTAAATGTTGAAGTTACCATTCCGGCAGAAGATAAAAGTGCCTTTGATAACGCTTTAAACGGATTTTTAACTCAACATTCTTCTATGGAACTGGTATTAGACAGACCTTCAAATGAAACTGACATTGTTGTTTTTGATTTTGAAGGCAAATGTAACGGAGAGCTTATACAAGGCGGAAGTGCTAAAGGTTATACTCTTGATTTGGCTCATTCAAACTTCATTCCGGGTTTTGCTGAACAGCTTGTCGGTCACAACATAAAAGATGAGTTTGATATCAATGTTACTTTCCCTGAAGAATATCATGACGAAAAATTGAAGGGACAACCTGCAGTATTTTCTATCAAGTTAAATGAGATTAAACATAGAGTTTTGCCTGAACTGACAGATGAATTTGTTGCTAAATCATCTAAATTTAAGACGGTTGAAGAGTTAAAAGCAGATATAAAGAGTTATTTGGATTCTCAGTGGGAAAATGTCAAAAAAGTTAATGCTGAAAATACCGTATTTAAGTCGGTTAGTGATTCTTCTACTGTTGAAATTCCTCAGTCTATGATTGATAGAGAAATTGCTTCTTTAAGGACTGAATATCAACAGAGATTGTCTTATCAAGGAATTGATTGGAATCAGTTTGTTCAATCTCAAGGCGATGATTTTGAAAAGAATTTGTCAAATGACGCCATCACAAGAATCAAAAATTCATTAATTATTGATAAAATCTCAAGAGAGGCTGATATAAAAGTTGAGCAGGCTGATTTTCAATTAAAAATTTCACAAATGGCCAGTGCGTATGGCGTTCAACCTCAAGAGCTTGTAAAACAATTTAATCAAAACCCTGATTTTATTTCTTCAATTTCTCAACAAATTGTTAATGATAAGGTGAGAGATTATCTTATTGAAAATAATAAAATTGTTTATGTTGAAGAAAAATCCAACAAAAAGACGGTTGAAGCATAGAAAAGTTTAGTTATAATATGAAAATAGATAAGAAAGGGAAATAGATTATGAGTTTTGTACCTGTAGTTATTGAACAATCGAGCAGAGGAGAAAGATCTTTTGATATATTCTCACGTTTGCTAAGGGAAAGAATTATATTTTTAGGGACTGCGATTGATGATATGGTTGCTAATCTTGTTGTGGCACAATTATTATTATTAGACAGTGAAAATCCGGAAAAGGATATTATGTTGTATATAAACAGTCCCGGCGGATCTGTAACAGCAGGTTTTGCGATATATGATACTATGCAGCATATTAGAGCGGATGTTTCTACAATTTGTTTGGGACAAGCTGCTTCTATGGGTGCTTTTCTTTTGTCATCCGGAACAAAAGGTAAGCGTATGGCGCTTCCGCATTCAAGAGTTCTTATCCACCAGCCTTTAGGTGGCGCTCAAGGTCAGGCTACAGATATTGAAATTCAAGCTGCCGAAATTATAAGAATTAAAAAATCTTTAAATGAAATTTTGGCATCAAATACCGGTCAATCTATTAAAAAGATTGAAAAAGATACTGATAGAGATTATATTATGACCCCTCAAGAAGCTCTTGAATACGGAATGATTGATAAAGTTATAACAAGAGATATTGTTAAATAATGATTTGGAGATTACGATAAATGTCTAAAAACGACGATAAATTGAAATGTTCATTCTGCGGAAAAACTCAGGATCAGGTAAAAAAACTTATTGCAGGTCCTGAGGTGTATATTTGCGATGAATGTGTTGAACTTTGTAATGAAATTTTGGATGAGGAATTTTTTGAAGGTAAGGAAAAAGATGCGGCAAAAGAGGGTGAACTTTCTGAAAAGGCTGAAAATCCGATTCCAAAGCCTCATGAAATAAAAGAGTATCTTGATCAGTATATCGTTGGACAGGATGATGCTAAAAAAGTTTTATCGGTTGCTGTTTATAATCATTACAAACGATTAAAACATAACAAGGATACTAAAGAGAATTCTGTAGAAATTCAAAAGTCAAATATTTTGTTGGTTGGTCCTACAGGTTCCGGGAAGACTCTTTTGGCGCAAACTTTAGCAAAAATGCTTGATGTACCTTTTGCGGTTGCGGATGCTACGACATTGACTGAAGCCGGTTATGTCGGAGATGATGTAGAAAATATTTTGTTAAGGTTGTATCAAAATGCTGAATTTGATTCTGCAAAAGCTGAAAAAGGTATTATTTACATTGATGAAATTGATAAAATATCCAGAAAGTCAGAGAATACTTCCATTACTCGTGATGTTTCAGGAGAAGGTGTTCAACAGGCACTTTTAAAGATGATTGAAGGTACTGTTGCTCATGTTCCGCCTCAAGGTGGAAGAAAACATCCTCATCAGGAATTTATTGAAATTGATACAAGCAATATCTTGTTTATCGTTGGTGGAGCCTTTGTCGGTTTGGAAAAAATCGTTGATGCAAGAGCAGGTGAGGGAAATTCTGTCGGATTTGGTGCAAAAGTTGCCATGTCACAGGCTGAAAAGGAAGCTAATGCGGTTAAGCTGCTGAAAAAACTTCAGCCGGAAGATTTGTTGAAATTTGGGCTTATCCCTGAGTTTATTGGTCGTGTTCCTGTTTATGCGGTGTTGGATCAGTTGAATGAAAAAACTTTAAAAATGATTTTAACAGAGCCTAAAAATGCTGTTATAAAACAGTATCAAGCGTTGTTAAAAATGGATGGTGTTGATTTGGAATTTGAACCGGATGCAATTGAACTTATCGCAAAAGAGGCAATAAAAAGAAAAACCGGCGCCAGAGCATTACGTTCTATTGTTGAGGAGATAATGCTTGATGTTATGTATGATGTGCCGACAAAAGAAAATATGGATAAATTTGTAGTGACGGCTGATATGGTTAAAAATCGCAAGAATGCAGAGGTTGTCAAACTCCCTACGAAAGACTCAAAATCTGAAGAAATTTCAGCATAATCAAAATTAAAAAACATCACTTTTTAGTGGTGTTTTTTGTTGATAAAATTAAATGTTTATGTAAATATTTAGTTAGAGGGGTATGTGATGGGAAGGCAAAAGACTTTAATTTTAATAGACGGTCATGCTTTAGCGTTTCGCCAGTATTATGCTTTAGAACGTACTAATATGAAAACCAAAGACGGAACTCCGACTTGGGCTGTTTACGGGTTTTTTAAGGCTGTTTTTGATTTATTGAAAAATAAGGATTTAAATCCTGATGCTATCGGTGTTGCATTTGATGTTTCTCATCATACCTTCAGAACGGAAGAATATTCTGAATATAAAGCCAATCGTGAAGCTATGCCTGATCCTATGAGGGTTCAGATGGAGCTTATTTATAACGGATTAAGGTCTTTTAGTATTCCTATTTACACTAAAGAGGGTTATGAAGCGGATGATGTTATAGGGACAATTTCTAAACGTGCATGTGAATTGGGTCATAAGGTTTATATTTTAACAGGTGATCAGGATTCTTTTCAACTTATTAGAAATGACGGGTGTGTTAAGGTAATTATTCCGTCTAAGGGTGAGCTTATTGAGTATGATTGGGATAAAGTTTATGAAAAGTTAGGGGTTTATCCGGATCAAATTGTAGATTATAAGGCTTTGCGCGGTGATACTTCTGATAATATTCCGGGGGTAAAGGGAATTGGTGAAAAAACGGCGGTAAAACTTTTGCAAGAATACAAGACTGTTGATAATGTTCTTGAAAATATTCAAAATGTTGATGGTAATTCCTTGAAGCAAAAACTTACTGACGGTATTGAATCTGCCAGAATGAGTAAATTTTTGGCAACAATCGTTCAAGATGTTGATGTGAATTTTGATTTTGATAAAACGGAGATTAATATTCCTGAGATATCTGCGGTAACTGAATTTTTGCGCTCTATGCAATTTTATAGTTTTTTGAAAAATATTGAAAATATTCTTAAATTATTTAATAAGGAA
>CAMOQI010000096.1 GCA_946622835.1 uncultured Candidatus Melainabacteria bacterium | reverse complement strand
ATCATCTGTTCCGATACCTATTCTGTTCATTCCGGTATCAAGTTTTATATGAACTTTTGGCTTAATTCCTGTTCTTTTATAAGTGTTTTCACAAGCTTTTATGTGTTCGGGTGAAAAAATAGAAATTGTCAAATTATTTTTAACGGCGCTTTCAACAGCCCAAACAGGAACAGCCCCCAAAATAAGTATTTCGCAAGATATTCCGGCATTTCTCAAGTCAACTCCCTCATCAATAGAGGCAACTCCAAGCATATCAACGCCGGATGCCAATATTGTCGGTGCGAGCATTACCGAGCCGTGACCGTACGCATCTGCCTTGACTACTCCCAAAAGCTTTACTTCTTTTGGGATGTATTTTTTTATTTCCTTTATATTATGTTCAAGGTTGGAGATATTTACCTCAACCCAAGCATCTCTGTGAATATTTATATTTGTTTGACGGGTGTTTTTCATAGTAGTTTAAGTATATGACAAAATTTTTTTTTCTTCAATTCGTTAAAATATTTCAATATTTGTGAAGCATTTTTAAATTTATTTAAAATATGATAATATAAATTCTGACAGTATTACAAAAAGAAGGAAAAACATATGGAAACTATATTACAACATTTGCAAGATATTTTGGCCTTACCCGCTTTGTTAATCAATAAATGTGATTTTTTCCCTGATTTTGTAAAAACATCACTTATTGCTTGTATAACTTTTATACCGTGGCTTTATTTTTTGTATTACTTAATTGAACTTTTGGAAAGATTTATATTAAAACGTATAGGATATTTTTTAAAGTTATGCAGAACAATCGGAGCCCTGTTCGGAGTCGGTATTTCAATTGTGCCCGAATGCGGATATCAGGTTTTAGCCAGTACCTTTTATTCAAGAAAAATGATTTCAAAAGGTACGTTATTGGCATTTTTGATAGCATGTTCCGATGAGGCTTTGCCTCTTTTATTTATGGATATGAGTAAAGCCTCTGCAATAATTCCGCTTGTAATCATAAAATCCGTAGCCGGTGTGATTGTCGCGGTTATTATGGACTTGATTTTTGTTTTTAATACTAAGATTGAAAATACAAATCCGATTAACTTGGATGTAAATATTCCCGGATGTTGTAATCATAGGCTTATGTCTGTTGACCAACCTCCGTTTTGGTGGCTGCATCCGTTATCTCATACTTTTAACGTTTTTATTTTTGCCTTATTTAGTATGATGTTTTTTGAATTTTGTATAACAAACGGATATGGAAGTGCTGAAGCTATGGCGCAAGCCATGATGATTGATTCTCCTATCCAAGTTGTTGCAGGTGCAATATTTGGCTTAATTCCAAATAGTGTTACCTCAATATTTTTGGCAATAGCATATGTTAAAGGATTAATAAGTTTTCCGACATTGTTGGCAGGTATGATTACAACAACAGGTTTGGGATTATACGCACTGGGTAAATATAATAAAAATAATACGGATAACTCTTTTATAACTATGATATTATTTATAACGGCTATTGTCGTTGGTTTGATGACATTTTACGGTATAGGGTGGTTTGGCGGATTTGTTCATTAAGAGGTAAAAATGGCGAGTATATTACATTTTATGGCAATAGTTTTTAATTTTATATCCGAATTTCCGCAAAGTCTTATAGAGCCGTTAGAATGGATGCCGGAATTTTTAAAAGATGCACTTATCGACAGTTTAAATCTGGTTCCGCTATTATTTATAATTTTTGTCTTTTTAGAAATTTTGGAGCATTATTTTGCAAAGAAAAAACATCTTGTTGTTTTTTGGATGAAAAAGATTGGACCGCTTTTTGGGAGTCTGTTTGCATCTTTGCCGCAGTGCGGGTTTTCGGTTATTGCATCCACTTTGTATGTGAGAAGAATTCTTAGCCGGGGGACAATTTTGGCGGTATATTTGGCAACTTCTGATGAAGCAATTCCTGTTATTATGGCAGAACCTTCTAAAGGGCATTTAATTTTTCCGATTATTTTGGTAAAAGTTTTTGTGGCTATAATTGTCGGTTATCTTGTGGATTTAATTATCGGTTATAAAGCAAAAGAACCGCTGCCTTTACATAAAATTGACACCCAAGAACATCAGCACGATGACAATTGCGGTTGTGATTGCACTCACCATCCCAAAAGACTTCGCGATGCAATAAGAACAAAAGGGTTTTGGCTGCATCCCGCAAAACATACGATTAATATCTTTCTATTTATTTTAATAATATCTGTTGCGTTAAGTTATTTTATGGAAGTTGTCGGGACAGAAGAAAATTTGGCAAAATATTGCCTTATGAATTCGCCCCTTCAGCCGTTTTTGGTTTCGTTGCTGGGGTTAATTCCAAATTGTGCGGTTTCTGTCGGTATGACGCTGTTATTTTTGAAAAATACAATAAGTTTTGGCTCATTGATAGCCGGGTTATCAACAGCAGGCGGACTGGGATTATTAATTTTATTTACTAAAAATAATGATAAAAAAGATACTGCAATAATTATTACCATACTGGTTGCTGTCAGCACAATTGTTGGTTTAATACTGCAATACAATCTTTTTGGAGTAAATAAGATCTTTACGATATTCGGTTTGGATATTTAATCAAGGGGGCGCAATTGTCAGAAAAATTTCAACAGGCATTTGCTTATCATAAAGCAGGAAAGCTGACTCAAGCAAAAAATCTTTATGATGAAATTTTGGCACAAGAACCGGAAAATGCGGAAGTTTGGGATTTTTTAGGATTGTTGTTTTATCAAATAAATGATTTTTCACAAGCGGAAACTTGTATAAAAAAAGCTATTCAATTAAATCCGCGTATGTATTATATTGAAAATTTGGCAAGGGTTTACCTTGATAGTGAAAACTATGTACTTGCGGCAAATCTTTTGGAAGATATTGCAAAGAATTCCCCAAATTATGAGAATTATTTTAACCTTGCTATGGCATATAAAGGAAAACAAGAATGGGAAAAGGCAAAAGAAGCTTATTATAAATCTCTTGAAATAAATCCAAATGGTTATGAATCATACTTTAATCTTGCTTATCTGGCATTGAATGATAATGACCCAAGTGAAGCGATAAATTGTTATAAAAAAGCGTTGGAAATAAATCCGCAAGACTGGGAATCCGTATATTTTCTGTCTTTGGCGCAAATGCAGATGAAAGATTATAAAAACGGATTAAAATCTTTTGAGTCAAGATTATGCCGTCAAAGCGCAATACTTTCTCAGGAAAAAATATATCCGGAATTGATGAAAACCAAGCCTTTATGGCAAGGTGAGGATTTAAAAGACAAAATTTTATTTACGTATTACGAAGCAGGCTATGGTGATATGCTGATGCTTTATCGTTTTATGCCGAAACTGACTCAGATGGCAAAAAAAGTTATCATAAAACCTCAAAAAGAATTAGCACCCCTTTTTAGGGAAAATTCATACGGAGCTGAGATTATTGAAAAATATGAATATGATAAAGAAATTTATTTTGATTATCATATTCCGTTTTTGAGTATTCCGTATGTTCTTGGGTATCAAGCAGAAGATATGTTTATTCACCATGATGACGGATATTTGAGGGCAAATTCCGATAAGGTTGATTATTACAAACAGAATTTTTGCCGGAATAATAAATTCAAAATAGGTATAAAATGGCAGGGAAATACTCATTATGACAAGCAAAGAGTAATAAATGCCGAGGATTTTTATCCGTTATTTGAATTGAAAAATACACAATTTTATTCGTTTCAAACGTTGGATGGCTCTGAGGAATTTGAAAAATTGCACGCCAAAACGGATATAATAAATCTTGGCGAAACGTTTAAGAATTTTTCGGATACGGCAGGTGCTATTGAAAATATGGATTTAATTATCTCAAATGATACTTCATTGGTGCATCTTGCAGGAGCTATGAAAAAGGCTTGTTGGGTGCTTTTGCCTTATGTATACAATTGGCGCTGGCATACTGATTTATCAAAATGTGATTGGTATGACAGTGTAAAAATATACAGACAGACTCATCATGGTGATTGGGCAAATGTATTTTGCGGGGTAAAACAGGATTTGGAAACAAAGTTCAATTTGACGGGATAATTGGTTTGCTGTGTATAAGTTGCGTTTTCTCTATCTTCATTATATACTCATATAAAGAGTATAAGGAGTTGAAATAATGCAGGTAGTGATATTAGCAGCCGGAATGGGGAAAAGGTTAAAGGGAAAAACAAAAAACCATACCAAATCAATGGTAGAGATTTTGGGAAAAACTTTTCTTGAACATTCTTTGGATAATCTCACGAAATTTGATATTTCAAGAATAATCATTGTTACCGGTTATTGCGGGGATGAAATTGAAAATGTTATAGGTAATTCCTATAACAATATACCTGTTATTTATGTGGAAAATAAAGATTATGCGACCACAAACAACATTTATTCTCTATATCTTACCAAATCATATCTGGAGCAGGAAGACACTTTACTGCTAGAAAGTGATTTGATATATGAAGAGAAAATTATTGAAAAATTACTGTCAAACCCATACAAAAATCTTGCAGTTGTAGATAAATACAGAGCTTGGATGGACGGAACCGTTGTCAAGATAAATTCTCAGGATGAAATTATTTCATTTGTTCCTAAAGAGCATTTTGAATATAAAGATGTTGATTCATACTACAAAACTGTTAATATCTATAAATTTTCAAAAGATTTTATGATAAAAAGTTATCTGCCGTTTTTGGAGGCTTATTGTAAAACAATGGGTACAAATTCATATTATGAATTGGTTTTAAAAGTTTTGCTTTCTCTTGAGAAAAATGATCTTCGTGTAATGCGCTTAAATGGTGAGAGATGGTACGAAGTGGATGACTTGCAAGATTACGATATAGCAGAAACTATGTTTTGTAAAAACCCCACGGAACGTCTTGCGAAATATCACAAAAGATACGGCGGATATTGGAGATTTGACGGGTTAAAAGATTTTTGCTATCTTGTAAATCCGTATTTCCCAAATCCAAAACTTGTGGAGGAGCTTAAAAATAGTTTTAACGAGCTTTTAGTAAATTATCCGTCAGGTCAATCTGTTGAAAAGCTTTTGGTCGCAAATATTTGGGGCGTAGATGAAAAATATATTCTTGTGGGTAACGGGGCAGCAGAACTAATTAACGCTTTAGGACATATCTCTAAAG